>NZ_JBXBAV010000153.1:0-40644 GCF_056783245.1 Flavobacterium sp. TC780
ATGTATTGCTAAGGTTAATACATGCTCCTGTTGTTAGGGAGGCAGCACCTCTTTAATTCCTGATATTAATTTTGAGAATAAATTAATTGCCTTAAAAATTGATTCTGGAATTCCGGACGGTAAAATTGCAACATCAAGAATCAATTTTATAACTTATCTAAATTTAAATGGAAGTTCTTATTTCTGATTTAACTGGGATTCAGGATTTACGGCATTGACACAATTAAACTTTCAGAATAATCAGGTGACTGCAATCGACATTTCTAAAAACATTGCTTTGACTGAGTTACATGCTGATACTAATAAACTTACTACTCTTGATACTTCGAATAATCTTGCTTTAACAGAACTATACATCACTGGTAACAAACTAACAAGCATTAATATCTCAAAGAATATTAATCTGACATACTTATTTTGCAGTTCAAATCAATTAACAGCTCTCAATGTTTCAAACAATAAAAAACTAAGTAAATTACGCTGTTCTTCAAATCAATTAACAAATCTGGATCTTTCTCAAAACACTGGGTTGCACGAAATAAACTGTGGAGATAATAATCTTTCTACTTTAAACTTAAAAAATGGAAACAATAAAATCATCATAAACAACTACTTAACCCTTGACTTTACACAAAACCCTTTATTAATGTGCATTCAAGTAGATGATGAAAATTATTCAAATACAAATTGGGGAGATAGGAAAGACGTAAAAGCAAGTTTTAATACAGATTGCTCTGCTTACACTTTAATTCCAGATTCTAATTTTGAAGATAAATTAATCGCTCTAGGAATAGACAAAGATGGAAAAACGGAAAAGTAGCAACTGCGAGTATTGTTACCATAAAATCACTAAACGTTTCAAAATTCTGAAAATCAAAAATCTAAAAGGAATTGAAGATTTTGTTTCCCTCACATCTTTAAATTGTTCTAACAATCAATTGAGTGAATTATCTATTGCTAATAATATTTCATTAAACAATTTAAACTGTAGCACAAACACTATCCTTGAGCTAGAGTTGTCAAAAAACACTGAACTTGTTACATTAAGTGCTAGTTTTAATCAATTGGAAAATTTGAATGTTTCAAAAAACACAAAACTAAAAGAAATTGATTGTGCTGGAAATAATTTGTTCTATCTGAATTTAAAAAACGGAAACAATGTAAACATGCAAAGGGTTATTTTTGGTAATTTCACTCAAAATCCAAATCTACTTTGTATTCTAGTTGATGATGCTGCATTCTCAAAATCAAAACTGGATTGCAAAAGATGCAACCGCAAGCTACTCTTCTGAAGCTTGTGCAGAAAACATACAATATACTTTAATTCCTGATCCCAACTTTGAAAAAAAATTAATCGCTTTAGGTATTGATTCTGGAGAGCCTAATGGAAAAGTCCCAACTGAAGCTATTGCCTTTATCAAAATGTTAGACCTTAGCAGTTCCTCAATTACTGATTTAACTGGAATTGAAGCATTTAAAGAATTAGTTGACTTAAATGTAAACAATAACCAATTGATGTCATTAAATCTTTCTTTAAATACAAAGCTACTCGCATTAAGTGCTCAAGAATGTCAGTTAAAAAACATAGACCTTAAAGCAAACACTTTATTATTATTTTTAGCACTTTCTAAAAACGAATTAACAACATTAGATGTTTCTTCAAATACAAAATTGACTGGATTACATACTTCTGCAAATAAATTGAAAAATATAAATCTTAGCACAAATACGTTATTAGAACATTTATCACTTTCTGAAAACGAATTAACAACATTAGATGTTTCTTCAAATACAAAATTGATTGGAATAGTCGCTTCCAAAAATAAATTAAAAAATATAGATTTAAAAGCGCATACTTTATTACAAAATTTAATACTTGATGAAAACGAATTAACAGCATTAGACCTTTCTTCAAATGCAAAATTATATTGGTTAAAAGTTAATAATAATAAATTGACTTCATTAAATATAAAAAATGGCAAAAACACTTTACTGAACAATAACTATGTCTCGTTTACGTCAAACCCAAAATTATACTGTATTCTTGTTGATGATGTAACCTATGCCAACACCAATTGGCCGTATAAGAAAGATGCTATTGCAACTTATAATACCGAATGTACTGGAGAATTGATTTTGCCAGCAAACAATTTTGCTGTAGAAACTAAAGCTGAATCTTGTTTAGGAGAAAACAATGGAGAAATTAATATAGTAGCAAAAACATCATTTGCTTATACTGCAACTATTAACAGCAAATCGTATTCTTTTACTAACAACATTCTAAAAGTGGCTAATTTAACTCCAGGTGTTTACAAAATTAAAATCACAATCCCTGGACAAATTTTTGAACAAAACTTTAATGTTACTATCGCTAAAGGAGCAACCATTTCTGGAAAATCTAATATAACAGCTAGAAAAGTTGATGTTGAAATTACAGCAGGAACTGCGCCATTTACCGTTTTCGTTGACGGGACAGAGCAGTTTCAAACCAATGATAGTACTTTTTCTGTAGATGTTACTAGAAATGCTTTAGTAGAAGTAGCCACTGCAAAAGCTTGTGAAGGCATTTTCGCTAAAAAGGTTTCTGTTTCAGATTTTGAATCCAGTAGTTTATCTTCTTATCCTAACCCAACTTCAGGAAGTTTTGAAATCGAAATCACTTCAAACAAAAAAGAAATCAAAATAGAAATTTACAATTTCGGAGGTCAATTAGTTTCAGCTAAAACATATCCTATCGAAAGTGGAAAAGCACAATTAAATCTTGAAAACCAAGCTTCAGGGATTTATATCGCTAAAATCTATTTAGATACTCCAGAATACATTAAAATTATAAAAAAATAAAAATGAAGAACTCTATATACCTATTAATCATTAGTTTATTATTTACAGCTTGCGGTGGCGGTAGCGATGATTCAGATCCAACTCCCGAAGCTAATGTAGCACCAACAGTACCGGAATTGGTTTCTCCGGCAGACAATAAACTATGTGTAGATAATACTGTTTCTTTTCAATGGAAACCTTCTACAGATAGCAACAAAGACGTTATCACTTATCAAATTCAGGTAGCAAAAGATAATACATTTGCTCAAGTTATAAAAACAAATGAAGCTAACTCTGATAATTCATTGATAAATTTAGATAAAAACACAGCGTATTACTGGAGAGTAAAAGCTACAGATAGTAAAGGTCTATCTAGTGCTTATTCCTCTACTTACAAACTTTATACTACTGGCGAAGCTGTGGTGAATCATTTGCCTTTTTCTCCAGAATTAGTACAACCTGATATTAATACGACATTAAGCACCACAACTGCAACTTTAAAATGGAAAGCTACAGATGTTGATGTCTCAGATGTTCTAACGTATGATGTTTATTTTGGAAAAACAAATCCACCTACAGCAAAAATAAGCGAGAACACAAGTACAACTTCATTTGATGTTACACTAGAACCTGCCGTACGATATTATTGGCAAGTTATTGTAAAAGACAATAAAGGCGGAGAAACTGCTGGTCAAGTTTGGAAATTCAAAACCAACTAAAACATCAATTAGCTAAACTAAAAAATCCCGTTTTCAAAACTATGAAAACGGGATTTTTTTTAAATTTTAATTACAGTTAAAGAATCTCTTCACAAGTAAAAACATCTTTAAGCCTTACTCCTTTTTCTGTATGTTCCACAGTTATGATTTGGTTGTGTGCGTCGTGTTCCAAAAACAAATAATAATTATTATCTGCTGCTACATTAAGAAATTTTGACTTCTCAGGCATTGTCAATAATGGTCTTGTATCATATCCCATAACGTATGGCAACGGAATATGTCCAGCTGTAGCCAATAGATCTGCACAAAAAACAATCGTTTTATCCTGATACTGAATATGTGGAATCATTTGTTTTTCGGTATGGCCATCGACATAATAAATCCCAAAATTCATTTCTTCTGAAAAACCAAAATCAGATTCTGGACGCTTAATAAAATTTAATTGTCCACTTTCTTGCATTGGCAGAATATTTTCAGACAGAAAAGAAGCCTTTTCTCGAGCATTAGGTTTTGTTGCCCATTCCCAATGATTTTCATTACTCCAATATTTAGCATTTTTAAAAGCTGGTTCATAACCCGTTTTGCCAACATTCCATTGCACACTTCCTCCACAATGATCAAAATGCAGATGCGTCATAAAAATATCAGTAATATCATCTCTGTGAAAACCATATTTTGCTAACGATTTATCTATCGAATGATTTCCCCAAAGCGAATAATATCCAAAAAACTTATCCGATTGTTTATTCCCCATTCCTGTATCGATCAAAATAAGTCGGCTACCATCTTCAATAAGCAAGCATCTTGCAGCAATATCTATCAAATTATTTTCATCAGCAGGATTGGTTTTATTCCAAATTGTTTTAGGTACAACGCCAAACATGGCACCACCATCTAATTTAAAATTTCCTGATTCTATTGGGTAAAGTTTCATTATTTAATTATTTAAAAATTCAAATGTTACAAAAATTAAGATTCAATAATCTTTTGTTTGATTAATCCTGCAATTTAATAAATTCCTTTTGCTTTAAAGGAAATCAAATAGACTTTATCTATTTTAACATTTGTTATAATAATGTGAACCGTTGTGGAAAAAGATTTTTATATAGTATCTTTGCAAATAATTTAGACAATAATCTACATAACAATGATAAAGGTTTCTGATTCTGCCAAAAAGAAAATTATCGACTTGATGAAAGACGATGGTTTTGATGCCGCACATGACTACGTAAGAGTAGGGGTGAAAAGTGGTGGGTGCTCCGGTTTATCATATGATTTAAAATTTGACAAAACCAAAGGAGACGACGATAAAATATTCATAGACAACGATATAACTATTGCTGTCGAAAAAAAATCATTTCTGTATTTAGCTGGAACAATATTAGAATTTTCAGGTGGATTAAACGGAAAAGGATTTGTATTTAATAATCCAAACGCAAGTAGAACTTGTGGTTGTGGCGAAAGTTTTTCACTTTAGCCAACGTCGAAAGTCATAAAATCAAACGGAGCTACACTTACTTCGGATCTTAAGACATTCAAACTTATAAGACCATATTGAAACAATGAGCAAATACACTGAAGACGATTTAAAAATCGAACTCGAAACTAAAGAATACGAATACGGATTTTATACCAATATAGAATCAGAAACGTTTCCTATTGGGCTAAACGAAGATATTGTTCGTGCCATTTCTCTAAAAAAAGAAGAACCACAATGGATGACCGATTGGCGCATTGAGGCTTTCCGTGCATGGCAAGAAATGATCGAGCCAGAATGGGCAAATGTACATTATCAAAAACCTGATTTCCAAGCAATCTCATATTACTCTGCTCCTAAACAAGTAGATCCTAATAAAACATTAGACGATGTAGATCCGGAACTTTTAGAAATGTACAAAAAGTTAGGAATCTCTGTCGACGAACAAAAAATGATGAACAATGTCGCTATGGATATTGTAGTCGATTCTGTTTCTGTTGCTACAACTTTCAAAAAAACATTAGGAGAAAAAGGGATTATTTTCTGTCCAATTTCAGAAGCTATAAAAGAGCATCCTGAATTAGTTCGTAAATACCTAGGAACAGTTGTACCACAGAAAGACAATTTTTATGCTGCATTAAATTCAGCTGTTTTCTCAGATGGTTCTTTCTGTTATATTCCAAAAGGCGTACGTTGCCCAATGGAACTTTCAACTTATTTCCGAATCAATCAAGCAGGAACGGGACAATTCGAAAGAACATTGGTTATTGCTGACGAAGGAAGCTATGTATCGTACCTAGAAGGATGTACAGCACCAAGTCGTGACGAAAACCAACTGCATGCTGCTGTAGTAGAGCTAATTGCTCTAGACGATGCAGAAATCAAATATTCAACCGTTCAAAACTGGTATCCAGGAAACAAAGAAGGAAAAGGTGGTGTATTTAATTTCGTAACCAAAAGAGGTTTATGCGAAACGAATGCAAAAATCTCATGGACACAGGTAGAAACAGGTTCAGCCGTAACTTGGAAATACCCATCTTGCGTTTTAAAAGGAGATAATTCGGTAGGTGAATTTTATTCAATTGCCGTTACCAATAATTTCCAACAAGCAGATACTGGAACAAAAATGATTCATTTAGGTAAAAACACTAAATCAACAATCATTTCTAAAGGTATTTCAGCTGGAAAATCACAAAATAGCTACCGCGGATTAGTACAAATAAGTGCTCGAGCAGATAATGCAAGAAACTTTTCGCAATGTGACTCTCTATTAATGGGTAACAATTGTGGCGCACATACTTTTCCATATATCGAGAGCAAAAACCCTTCTGCAAAAATAGAACACGAAGCAACAACAAGTAAAATTGGTGAAGACCAAGTATTTTATTGTAACCAACGTGGAATTCCAACTGAAAAAGCAATTGCATTAATCGTAAATGGTTTTAGCAAAGACGTTTTAAATAAATTGCCAATGGAGTTTGCTGTAGAAGCACAAAAATTATTAGAAATTTCTTTGGAAGGTTCTGTGGGTTAAAAAAGTTTCAGGTTTAAAGTTTACAAAACACACTTTAAACTTCAAAATAAAAACTTTTACAAAAACCTAAATTGAAAATAAATAGTTTAAACAAGAAAAATTTTAAAGTAACCGTTCCTTAATAAAACTAAAGAACTTGAACTTTAAACTTTAAACAAAAATAACATGTTAAGTATAAAAAACCTTCACGCCTCAATTGGCGACAAAGAAATTCTTAAAGGAATAAACATAGAAGTTAAAGCTGGCGAAGTACATGCTATCATGGGACCAAATGGTTCTGGAAAAAGTACACTTTCTGCAGTAATTGCTGGAAACGAAAACTACGAAGTAACACAAGGAGAAGTTTTCCTTGATGGAGAAGATTTAGCCGATTTAGCACCAGAAGAAAGAGCACCAAAGGTGTATTTCTTTCATTCCAATATCCTGTCGAAATCCTTGGAGTTAGTGTAACTAACTTTATGAGAACTGCAATTAACGAAACACGCAAAGCAAACGGTCAAGAAGAAATGCCAGCTAATGAAATGCTGAAAGTAATTCGTGAGAAATCAGAATTATTAGAAATTGATCGTAAATTCTTATCACGTTCACTTAATGAAGGATTCTCTGGTGGAGAGAAAAAACGTAACGAAATTTTCCAAATGGCAATGTTGGAGCCAAAATTAGCAATTCTTGACGAAACAGACTCAGGTTTGGATATCGATGCATTAAGAATTGTTGCTAATGGGGTTAACAAGCTAAAAAGTGATAAAAATGCAATTATCGTTATCACGCACTACCAACGTTTACTAGACTATATCGTTCCTGATTTCGTTCACGTACTTTACAACGGAAAAATTGTAAAATCTGGCGGAAAAGAATTAGCATACGAATTCGAAGAAAAAGGATACGACTGGATTAAAGCGGAAAACTAGATTTTTGTTCCATGTTTCATGTTTTTTTAGTTTCAAGTTAAACTTATCTTTTGTAAGTTTAAACCTAAAACAAAAAACCATGGCAACAATAAATAGTTTGAAGATTTAGAAATTTGGAAAGAAGCGAGACGATTAGCAAAAGAAATTAATCTCATTGTAAATGAAACTGAATTAAAATCAGATTTCAGATTTAAAAATCAAATAAACGCATCATCTGGTTCAGTGATGGACAACATAGCAGAAGGTTTTGAAAGAGATGGAAATTTAGAATTTTGACAATTTTTATCCATTGCGAAAGGTCAAGCTGGAGAAACAAGATGTCCAACTTTATCGAGTTTTTGATTTTGAATATATATCAGAACAAAAGTTTGAAATTTTAAAAACAGATTATGAAAACTTAAGCGGTAAAATAAAAAACTTTATCACTTATCTTAATAAGAAGGATTTTAAAGGAAATAAGTTTCAATAGATAAAAATTTGAAACTTTAAACCTGAAACCCCGAAGGAAACAAAATAAAAATGGATTTAAAAGAAAAATTAGTATCGTCTTTTATGGCTTTTGAGGAACGTGTAGATGTCAATTCAGACCTTCATGAAATCAGAACACAAGCGATAAAAAACTTCGAAAATAAAGGTTTTCCAACCAAAAAAGAGAAAACGTGGAAATATACATCGTTAAATGCCATCTTAAAAAATGACTTTTCCGTATTTCCAAAACAAGAAAATGCAATTGAATTTAATCATGTAAAAAAATATTTTATACATGAAATAGACACCTATAAAGTAGTATTTATAGATGGTGTTTTCAGTTCGCATTTATCTTCTACAACACACGATGGAATTGATGTTTCTTAATGTCTTCGGCATTAACCAAACCTAAATATAAAATGATTATCAATAAGTGCTTTTAATCAAATCGCGAATACAGAAGACAGTTTAACTTCTTTAAACACTGCATTTGCAATTGAAGGGGCTTATATCAATATTCCTAAAAAGAAAGTAGCTGCTAAACCTATTGAAATCATGTATTTCTCAACAGGAAATGAAGCAGCACTTATGGTTCAGCCAAGAAACTTGGTAATTGTAGGTGAAAATTCTGATGTGCAAATCATCGAGCGCCACCAAAGTTTAAATGAAAACCCTGTTTTAACCAATGCTGTTACAGAAATTTTTGCTGAAAAAACACTTACAATGTTGATTACTACAAAATTCAAAATGACAATAGCGAGGCCAATTTAATTGACAATACTTACGTTTCACAACAACAAGAAAGTCATGCATCGGTTCATACGTTTTCATTTGGAGGGAATTTAACCCAAAAAACAATCTGAATTTCTATCACTTCGGTGAAAGATTGACAAGTACGTTAAACGGGATAACAATTATAGGCGAGAAACAACACGTAGATCACTATACATTAGTTAAACACTCAACTCCAAATTGCGAAAGTTTCCAAGATTACAAAGGAATTTTTACAGACCGCTCAATAGGAGTTTTTAATGGAAAAGTATTAGTTGAAAAAGTAGCGCAAAAAACAAATGCATTTCAAAAAAGCAACAATATCTTATTAAGCGATAAGGCAACTATAAATGCAAAACCACAATTAGAAATTTTTGCTGATGATGTAAAATGCTCTCACGGTTGCACAATCGGACAACTAGATGAAACAGCAATGTTTTACATGCAGTCACGCGGAATTCCTCAAAAAGAAGCAAAAGCATTATTAATGTATGCATTCTCAAATGCCGTTATTGAAAGCATCAAAATACCAGAATTAAAAAAACGAATCACTACAATTATTGCTAGTAAACTAGGAGTAAAAATGGGATTTGATTTATAGAAAATTTAACCGCAAGGCTTTAAAGATTTAACCCAAAGGTTTTACAAAGGGCGCTAAGTTTAGTAATTAAACTCTGCGCCCTTTGCGATTTCTTTTACTTTTTAAAGAAAAAGGATTTTCACTTCTATCAGGGCTAAAACATTTGATATATCTCAATCCTTAAAATTGATTTTTCCATAATCCAATTACAAATACTAAAAAACCGAAGAAAGACAAACCCAATCCCAATATCAAACAAATTGAATTAAAAGGCACTCCGATAATATATTGACCAAGCAAAACCAATTAAAACAAAACCAATAATCATAAATAAAGGGGCAATAAAATTCTATATTTTCTCATTTCTAATTATTTCCTAACACTTGCTGTTATCTCCTTCAAAAACACATTAAAATCAAATTCAAGATCATCTGTCAAGCCCATTCTTACTATGACTAAATCCAAAGATGGAATAATAAATACTTTCTGACCTTGGAAGCCACTACAGTAAAACATATCACGAGGTGCATCTTTATATTTTCCACCTGCATTTAACCAAAATTGAGCACCATAATCCCCTTTAGAAGTATTGGTTGGAGTAGATACATATTTCACCCAACTTTCATCCAGAATCTGCTCTCCATTCCAGTTCCCTTTATGCAAATACAGCAACCCAAATTTAGACCAGTCTCTGGTAGTTGCCCAAGCATAAGAAGAGCCAACATAATTCCCTACCATATCAGTTTCAATAACAGTAGAGTTCATTCCTATTTTATCTATTAAAGCGGAATACCAAAAATCTAGATATTCCTGATGTGTCTTAAATTGTTTTCTCAAAATAGCTGACAACAAATTACTTGTGCCAGAAGAGTAATTCCAATGCGTATCTGGTTTAAACAAAGCTGGCTTTTCTAGTTGTACTTTTGCCATATCTTCTGACTCAAAAAGCATGATAGTTGCATCACATATTGTGTTGTAATTTTCCACCCATTCTAAACCCGAATTCATATGAAGTAAATCATTAGTAGTTATAATTTTGCGTTCATCATTTTGCCATTCAGCAATTGGAGCAGGTTTGTAAATATCAAATTTCTTTTGTCTTTGAAGCACTCCAAACATCGTTCCTGTAATACTTTTGGTCATAGACCACCCGAGTAACTTGCTGTTTTTAGTAAAACCTGTCTCATATTTTTCACCTATCAGTTTGTCTTTATACAATACTAAAACCGACCTTGTTCTTTTATTTTTTTCTCCTGCAACATCAAATGCATTCGCAATCGCTTTTTCTAATTTAGCATAATCAACAGTAGAAAACACAGTATCTTTAGGCTCTTTGTCCCCGTAAGGAAAAGGCAAATTATTAGCCAATTTTATTCTTTTGGGAACCAAGTACGGTTTAGATATGTCGAAGTTATCATTAATTAAAGTAGCACCTATTCCCTCTCGATAAATTGCTTTTCGTTCTTTTAACCCATAAACACTAGAGGTTGCAAACTTTCCTTCTTCATTAATTTTATTTGTTGCTAAGCCTAGCAAAGGAATATCATTCTTATCTCCTTTTTCAATCGATTCCTGCGAGCGATTATCTATGAAATGACATGAAGCAATACTTTTAGAAGTAAAGCCGAAATCAAATCAAGTTTAGGATAAGTAGTAAATCTGAAATAAATAATTATGATAACAAGAAGAAGAACAAGTAATTTTAAGATTTTTTTCATAATAATACAGGTTAATTTACAATGCAATATAACCATAATTTCTTCACAAATTAACTTTGAATCCTCTCAAAATCAAATACAAACCTTCAAAAAATGCCAAATATGTAAAACAATATTGTTTTTAATAGGATTATCTAAAACCATAAAAGGAAATTTAGCAATTACTGGATAAAACAATTTAGTTTTAGTACTTTTGTAATTAGAATTTTTCTAAATAAGATATGCTAGATATTCATAAAATAAGAGCTGAGTTTCCGATACTTTCACAAAAAGTAAACGGGAAACCTTTGATATATTTTGACAATGGAGCCACATCACAAAAACCACAGGTTGTAATTAAATTTGATTTCAAAATATTATCGAGAAATAAATGCAAACATACACCGCGGAGTACATACTTTGAGCCAATTAGCAACCGATGCTTACGAAATCTCAAGAGTAAAGATCCAACATCATATTAATGCTAAACATTTACATGAAGTACTATTTACTTCTGGAACAACCCATGGGATTAATTTAGTAGCAAACGGTTTTGCTTCAATACTAAAACCTGGAGACGAAGTACTGGTTTCTGCTTTGGAACATCACAGTAATATTGTGCCTTGGCAGATGTTATGCGAAAAAACTGGCGCCACTCTTAAAGTGATTCCTATGAATCAGGATGGAGAACTTATCATAAGCGAATACGAATCATTGCTATCAGAAAAAACGAAGATAGTTACAGTAAATCATATTTCGAATGCATTTGGGGACTATCAATCCTATAAAATATATGATTGAGAAAGCTCATGCTGTAGGTGCTGCCGTTTTAATAGATGGAGCACAAGCTGTACCGCACTTAAAGCCAGATGTTTTGGATTTAGATTGTGATTTTTATGCTTTTTCTGGACATAAAATGTGCGGACCAACTGGAACTGGAATTTTGTATGGAAAAGAAAGCTGGCTAAACAAACTTCCTCCTTACCAAGGTGGCGGCGAGATGATAAAAGAAGTTACTTTCGAGAAAACTACTTATGCTGATTTGCCACACAAGTTTGAAGCAGGAACACCAAATATTGCTGGTGGAATTGTTTTAGGAACTGCAGTAGATTATATGAACAGTGTAGGTTTTGAGAACATTCAACAACAGGAAAAAGAGTTACTGGCTCATGCTACTAAACAATTACTTGAAATTGAAGGTTTAAAAATTTATGGTACAGGTAAAGAAAAGGCTTCAGTAATATCGTTTAATATCGACGGAATTCATCCGTATGATATTGGCTCAATAATTGATAAATTAGGAATTGCAGTTCGTACTGGACATCACTGTACGCAACCAATTATGAATTACTTTGAAATCCCTGGTACCGTTAGAGCTTCCTTCTCTTTTTATAATACAAAAGAGGAAATTGATTTAATGGTAGAAGCAGTTAAAAAAGCTAAAATAATGCTATCTTAATCGAACTAAACCTATGAAAGTACTATCTTTTTTAATTCTGACAATTTTTATTGGAAACAGCTGTGTAAGCCAAAAGAATATAGATATGAGTGCTGTAGAGATAACATATTCAGCAATGTCACGTGGATATTTTCAAAAGATAGTCGTTAAAAATAAAATGGTATCTATTACT
Source organism: Flavobacterium sp. TC780 (assembly GCF_056783245.1). Classification (NCBI taxonomy): domain Bacteria; kingdom Pseudomonadati; phylum Bacteroidota; class Flavobacteriia; order Flavobacteriales; family Flavobacteriaceae; genus Flavobacterium; species Flavobacterium sp. TC780. Next base: position 12,609 of record NZ_JBXBAV010000153.1, read on the forward strand.
AAAAGCAGAGGAGAGGAACCTGTGACAAACAAAATAGACGGGGCGCAATGGGCAAGAATTATTTCTGAATTTAAAAAGATAAATTTAGAAACCATTCCACAACTAAAAGCACCCACCGAAAAACGTTTTCATGATGGAGCTGCTATTGCTAATTTAAGAATAACACAAAATGGAAAAAAATATGAAACTAAAGGTTTTGATAACGGTTTTCCACCAACAGAAATAGAAAAATTAGTAACTTTATTAGTTGCTTTTACTCAAGAATAGAACATGACAATAAAAGAAATACAAAACGAAATAGTCGAAGAATTCTCGATGTTCGACGATTGGATGCAACGTTACGAGTATATTATCGAATTAGGAAAAAATCTACCATTAATAAAAGAAGAATACAAAACCGAAGACAACCTTATTAAAGGCTGTCAATCGAAAGTTTGGCTTCAAGGCGAACAGAATGATGATACAATTGTTTTTACAGCCGACAGTGATGCTATTTTAACCAAAGGTATCATTGCAATCTTAATTAGAGCTTTCTCTAATCAAAAGCCAGAAGACATCTTAAAAGCTGACGTAAATTTTATTGATGAAATTGGTTTGAAAGAGCATTTATCTGCAACCCGTGCCAACGGATTGGTTTCGATGATAAAAAACATCAAGATGTATGCCTTGGCATTCGACTCAAAAAATAAAAATTAAATTAATAAAACATAATGTTTTTAATTTAAACCATTAAGATATTAAGCTTCATTAAGAAGCAAGATTAATCATCTTACTATAAATAATTAAAACATTGAGACATTAAATTTCTTAAAGAAGCAAAACTTAATTTTCTTATTATCTTAATGGTAAAAAAATAAGCTTGCTGTTTAAAATGAACCTACATCATTTATATGGTGAAAAAACAAAAACAAGAAAATGGAACAAGAAATAGACACTAACGAATTAGGAGAATCAATCGTAAAAATCTTAAAAACAATTTACGACCCTGAGATTCCTGTAGATATATACGAATTAGGATTAATTTATGACGTAATGGTAAATACTGATTACGAAGTAAAAATATTAATGACATTGACATCTCCAAACTGCCCAGTAGCCGAAAGCTTACCTAGAGAGGTTGAAGAAAAAGTAAAATCTATCGAAAACGTAAAAGATGCAGAAGTAGAAATAACTTTTGACCCGCCTTGGAGCAAAGAATTAATGAGTGAAGAAGCTAAATTAGAATTAGGAATGCTTTAATATTTGTTTCAAGTTTAAAGTTTCAGGTTACTTAACTTGAAACTTTAAACTTGAAAACAACTTTTCATATGGAAGAAATAATCAATAAAGTTGCCAATAGTGCCTTAGAAGTTTTTGACCTTGAGGATTATTATCCAAAAGGGCTTCGTGCTCAGATTGACATTTCAGAATGGCTCCTTGAGGGGTTTCTTTTGAAAGAAAAAGACTTTCGTGAGCATCTTAAAAATCATAATTGGTCACAATACCAAGACGCTTATGTCGCTATTAATTGTAGTACTGATGCTATCGTTCCTGCTTGGGCTTCTATTCTTGTAGCTGTTCAATTAGCTCCATTTGCTAAAAAAATTGTCGATGGCACACTCGAAGATTTAGATTCTAGCCTTTACGAAGAAATTCTACGTAATATCGATTATTCAGTATATAAAAGTAAACCTGTAATCATAAAAGGATGTTCTAAAAAGCCAGTTCCTACACGTGCCTATATTTTGGCTGCCCACTATTTACAGCCTTTCGCAAGAAGTATTATGTATGGAGAAGCATGCTCTGCTGTGCCTTTATACAAAGAGAGCAAGAAATAATTTACAATTAAAATTACGTATTTTTTAACAATTTCATGGTTTTTAGTATATTTGTTTAAATCAACACTAAACAAGGAACCTATGAAAAATCCTCTTCAACTCCTTTTTATCTTCCTAGCAAGCTTTTCGCTTGTACAGGCACAGAACACCGAAAAAGAATTAATAAAAAACACCGAAAAGGCAGTTAAATTCATATCCGACACTACAGGAAACGGATGGAAAAGCACAGGAAATGTTTCGTTTCTTTTTAACCAATCAAATTTCAACAATTGGATTGCTGGTGGTGAAAATAATATCTCAGGAAACTTAGGTATTAATTACAACATCAATTACAAGAAAGATGACATTAGCTGGGACAACAAAATTCTTGCTTCATATGGTATCTTGCAAACTGAAAACTCTGACTTTGAGAAAAAAACAGATGACAGATTAGAAATTAATTCTATTTACGGAAAAAGAGCATTCGGTGATTGGTACTACTCCTTTTTTGTAAATTTCAGAACACAATTCACAAAAGGATATGTGTATGGCCAAGATGCAAATGGTGCAGAAATACGAACTGAAAATACAAATTTCTTGTCTCCAGGTTATCTTACGTTTGGACCAGGTATTTTCTGGAAGAAGGATGACAATTTAAAACTAAATTTCGCCCCTGTGACCTCTAAAATGACTTTTGTAGACAAACTGTACACATCTGACATTGGATACGTAGACGAGTCTTATTTTGGCGTTAAAGCAAATAAAACGATGCGTTATGAATTAGGTTTCTACGCTTCGGCATATTACAAACTTAATATAATGACTAACGTTTCTGCCGAGAACATTTTAAATTTATATTCAAATTATCTCGAAGATCCACAAAATGTTGACATTGATTATTCATTGAATATTGTAATGAAAATAAACAAATTCCTATCAACAAACTTATCATTTCAGGCAATTTATGACGACAATGCTTTTCAAGGATTTCAAACAAGAGAAGTTTTTGGCTTAGGGGTAAATTACTTATTCTAAGAGACATAAAAAAAGCGCTTGCAAATGCAAGCGCTTTTTTTATTCTTCATCTTCTTTTTCAATCGCATCCTTATAATCAGGATACAAAAATTTATTATACGGAAATCTAGTAATATGAATTTGTCTAACTGACTCATATACACGTTCTCTAAATTCCTCAAAATTTTCTTTATTAGTTGCCGAAATGAACAAAGCATTTTGCTCGCCTAGACGATGCATCCAAGTAGTTTTCCATTCTTCGATGGTATAATGTCTTGGTGTTTTTTCAGTAATTAAATCATCCTCATCGATAGTAAGATGCTTGTAAGCATCTATCTTATTAAAAACCATGATAACTGGTTTATCATTAGCCTTAATATCTAATAAAGTTTGATTAACAGATTCGATATGATCTTCAAATTCCGGATGAGAAATATCTACAATATGTAATAACAAATCGGCTTCACGAACCTCATCAAGTGTACTTTTGAATGAATCTACCAATTGAGTTGGCAGTTTACGAATAAAACCAACTGTATCTGAAAGCAAGAACGGTAAGTTTTTAATAACCACTTTTCGAACGGTTGTATCCAACGTAGCAAACAATTTGTTCTCTACAAAAACATCACTTTTACCAACAGCGTTCATCAAAGTTGACTTACCAACATTGGTATATCCCACCAAAGCTACACGAACCATTGCGCCACGATTACTACGCTGCACACCCATTTGCTTATCAATAGTTTTTATTTTTTCTTTCAATAATGCAATTCGGTCACGAACGATACGTCTGTCTGTCTCGATTTCAGTTTCTCCAGGTCCACGCATTCCGATACCTCCTTTTTGACGCTCAAGGTGCGTCCACATTCCTGAAAGTCTAGGCAATAAATATTGACATTGCGCCAATTCAACTTGAGTTCTTGCATAAGATGTTTCAGCCCTTTGAGCGAAGATATCTAGAATTAAATGCGTTCTATCAAGGATTTTGCAATCTATAATTTTGGAGATATTTTTCTGTTGTGAAGGAGATAATTCATCATCAAAAACCAAAGTTGAAACACCATGTTCTTTTACAAAAAGATTGATTTCATCTATTTTACCAGTTCCAACAAAAGTTTTAGGGTTTGGACGTTCCATTTTTTGCGTAAAGCGTTTTATAACTTCTCCGCCTGCAGTAAAAGTTAAAAACTCTAACTCGTCCAAATATTCATTTAATTTTTCTTCACTTTGATTTTGAGTTACAATCCCAACAATGGCTGTTTTCTCAAAATTTAGCACTTCTTTTTCTAACATAACTTTAAATAAGTTACAAATTTAGTGATTTGCAAGGTACTAAAGCTAATTGATCTCTTTTTTTAAATACAAAAACAAAGACATCAATTGTTATTTAGCAATAATCCTATTCGTAAATATAAGTTTTATCAATTTTCACAATCCCATTTTGCTCTAAAAAAGAGGATGATATTGGATAATTCAATACATTATACTTATATTTTCCTGATACTCCAGTATAATTTGTTGAAGATGGTGTAAAAGTCAATTCGTTATTAGATGAAATAGATTCAAAGCTAAATTCATCTTCATGAAAAGAGATCAATGGTACAATTACTTTATAGTTTGGCCCAAATAAATTTTGAACAATTAATAAATCAACTGATTTTTTGTCATCAAAAATAAAATTATTAATCATTTTTTCACCAAGCACTCCTTTATGACGTATAACATTATCATTAGAATATACATATTCGATTTTATTGAAAATTTGTTGATTTCTATCTCTAGAAGAACGTCTTATAATAAGTCCTTTTTCAACAACATATTCAATATCTTCTATTACAGTATGCACATTGCTCTTTTTGGTTATTACTTTAATTCTTGCACCTTCATAGCTCATCGTTACTGTTTTGGTTACAGTCTCGCCATTCTCATCGTATTTTTTCATGAACTTAGTAATCCTATCGTCTTTATCGTAGCTATACTTTACAACTTCTTTCCAGTTACTTCCTATTCTCTCTTTTACTGTCATATCCAAAAGTCCTTTTGGATTATAGAAAAAACTATGAACAACATCGGATGTTTTTATAGTTAGAAGTTTACCGTCTTGAAACAAAACAGTTTTATTTTCAATTTCACCACTTTTTAAATCGCGGTAATTAGTCTTAACGACATTTATTTGTTTCAACTTAATTTGCTGATCTTGACTGTGGATCAAGCATGAAAAAGCCATCATAAAAATGGCAATGAAGTAGTTTTTCATCATGGTATTTATATCGATTTGGGATGACCAAAATACAAAAAACATGGAAAGAATACTGTTATCATAGTCAAAAAACTAAATCTAATTATATATTTTCAAAACAAGTTATCTAATACTAACTGAACACTAGATATTTATGCTTATTTTATAAATATCCAACTCCACATAGAGTCTTTACTTTATCCCCTACAATTACAACATCATCTATCATAAAAGCGCCATTGAGTACTTTATCTTTTCCTGATCCGACATACTTAAATCCTATATGAATATTTCCTGAATAGGAAGACAAATCAATTCGGTCTGAACTTATAAATTGACGAACAGGAGTAGACAATGAAGGAAGAACCGCTTCTAACTTAGTCCAGTTTGCCTTAGCTACATTAGAACCATCAAAGTTAGTTGACACATAAACTTCCAAAGAATTCAATGAGGAATCAACTTTTAAATCATGCTGTGCGCTTCTGAAAGACAACACCGAATTTTTGATAATCTTCCATATTTATCTTGGGAGAAACTAGCCATGCAACAATTTCGGCAGCTGTTGTGCTTGTTGTATTAAACTCAGCGTAACCATTACCAGCATAAACAACACTTTTCCATAATTTAGTTCCTTTCTCTACAATATTACTCCAGCCTGGGGAGGCTAAAATTTACATTATTTTGTACCATTTAAATCTTCTGAAAAAAACGGAACAGAACGTTTTCCCTCCATCAATATATCCTTATCAGATCTTACCATAATTTGATAATCTGAACCATATTTCGTCAAAGTTCCTCGAACTGTCCCACTTCCTTTTGGCACTAATTTACTTGCAAAATTTGCGTATTTACTCGTTCTAAAAATAACTTGATTTCCTGCCTTATCTCGCAAATTCCAATTGGTAGCACCACCAACATTATTGGTTTCTTCATAATAATGACGCCCCATAGCAGCATCAGAAAATTGAACATTAGACAATTCTACTAGAGTATTAATATTACATCATTCAATAACTCTGGTACTGTAACCGAACGCACCAGCTTATTTTCATCAATTACAACGCAAGAAGCATTAAGTATATTCTTATAATCATTTTGGTCAATTCTTCCAACTGAAGCATTTCCGTAAGCATTAAAAACAATACTTCGATTCGCAAACTTCCATAGTTAATATCGGTAAATTGATTTTTTAATTTGATAAATACCTTTCTTCCAACTTATAATCTATATATGAATTTGTTGCATCAACACCTATACTAAATCCTCGTGTAACAACATTTTTAATTGGCAGTGTTTGAATAGATATTGTTTTAAAAAAATTACCCGATTCATCACTTGAAACTACATATCCCTCGATAATATCATCATACAAATATTTTGCTGCAACAGGATTGGTATAATTGTAAAACTCAGCAAATGATCTATTTGCGATTAAATCCGGTTGATTACACATAAGTTCTGGAATAGCAGTTTCGTCTCCAGCACAATTTAAAAGGCAAGAGCTATTATTGAGAAAACCAAAGAGTTAAATCTGTTTTTCATATTAAATACTTTTAAAAATTCATAAGTTAATTGCGAGTACTTAAAATAAGTTCTTCCGTATCCATAAAAATATTTCGGACCAAATGATGGCTTTCCGCTCTATTCTTGTTGGTCTAATCGACGGAAATTCGCATTCCTCGCCTGTTCAAAACCTCCAGTTTTATAAATCGTATTCAAGCATTATTGATACTTACAAAAAAGGATACATATTTTCGACGAATACGCCATGATTTCCCTCCTGTAATGTTTAATAACGAAATTGGATCGAACTTTTCTTGTTTCAATAACACCTTGGCTCTTTCCTGTGAAGCTTCTGGAAAAGGGAAACCACTCTTAGGATTAATATAAAACTGTGCTGTTCTAGAAATTGGAGCTACATCTATATAAGAATTTGTGAGGTAATTTATATTAGTCCCAAGCCACCAATACTTAGGATTTCGAGATTCAATTCCGTAAGGAATAAGCTTGTTGAGTATCCCTTGCTGTTTATAATTCTTCAATGCTGCAGTTCCAAAATTAAAAACGGGATTACTATTTATTAAAGATGCTTTCGCATCAGTTGCAATTGTAACATTAGGATTGCTAGTAAAGATATACCGCCCATATGCAGCAGCCAAAGTAGTTTTAAATGCTGGTAAAATTTGATATTCAAAACTAAGTTCTGCTCCAATATTCTTTTTATTTAAATGCGTCAACGCCTGACTTACAAAAGCATTTGTATTATCATAACCTGCACCATCATCGAAGATCCCTTCGGATAAAAAAGAGAATGTTTGTGTCGCATTTTTTATCAAGGAATAATAACCAGTGAGTCGTGTTTTTAACTTAGGCGCATGGTAAATATAATTCCCCTCAACACTACTTATATTCATGCTTTCTATCCCATTAACAATATTATTATTAAGCCGTGCGTTAGGAAATGTATTTCTAATTGTAGGGGCTTGAGTTAAATAGGCGCCATTAAAAAACAACCATTGTTTTCCTGATATTTTATAAGTCAAGCCTCCTTTGAAAGCAAAAGTTTCGAAATTTACTTTCTTACTTTTCCCGAAACAATTAGTAGCATAAATTCCATTTTGATACAAGCCTTCTCTTTGATAAGTTGAACTAAAAAAACTTTAGCAAGATAAAAATCGATTTTATGATAAGTGAATGTAAATTGCGTAAAAAAATCAATTGTATTAGCCAGATAATTATAATTGTATCCATAATAATTGCCAACTCCCAACTCTCCTATTAGGATTCTTCAAGTCCGATTGTGACTGATCACCTTTATAAAACAAATCAACATCTTCAAAATATAAACCTCCCAATAAATCTGTAAGAAACGTGAAAATTATGTGATTTTAAATTTCTAAATGCCATTCCTCCATTAAAAAAGATATTTTCTGTTAATTGTGAATTTACATTTGAATTAAAAGATATTGTTGTATGATCCGTTCTGTCTTCATACAAAACATAGTTACTTTGCGCTGGCAAATAACTTAGCACATTTCCATTTGAATCTGTCGATAGCATTTGATTTGCTAGATATAATTCTTTCCAATTTATTTGTGAATTTGCAGCAAAGCGTTCTTCATTTTTTTTAGCATTTTCGTAGTCTGGAGTAAAATTACCATGTGGTACTCTCCTTGATCTTTTTGCATTTACTAAACTGTAGTAACTTGGGAACTTACGGTAATGTGTTGGATCTGGACTATTTGCATTTTGATAATCTATATTACTGTTACTCACTTTTCCAAACTGATATGTTAGGCTTGAATTTAGAGTTGTTTTATCATCAATTTTAAAAAAATGATTCAACATTAAAACAGGTTCTTCCACTCTTTTAATTCTGGCATTTCTTTTCTTTCCGTCTTGCCAACCCCAATAAGAATTATATCGTTCATTTGTAAGCTGAGTCATTCATTTGTATTTGGTGATTTTTCCCTTCTTGAATTTGGAGTATAAAATCCCGTAAAATTAAGAGAATGTCGAACGTTTAATTTCTTTTCGATGCTCATAAAAAAAGAATCTGCATTATAATTTGTTCCCTCAAAAAAACCTTCATTTGCCCAACGCTTTCCTGCAGAAACCACAAAAGCCCATCCTGACGGCATCAAACCTGTAGCATAAGTAGCCATCGCCCGTAAACTATAATTAGTAATTAACTACCCCAAAATGTGATTCGAGAGCTGGGCCTATAAATGGAAGCTCGCGTATTAATTTCTTGTGTTCCCAGAATCCCTCCAAAAGTATAATCTGAGGTAGCTGTTCCAACTGAGAATCTCCTGATTTCTTGTAGCATCATTTAAACCTCCCCAATTGCTCCATTGTGGTTGCCCATCATACATTTTATTCATTATAACCCCATTGATTGTCATCTTAGCATGTTCGCTGTCTAATCCTCGCATCCTAAAACGTGCCTGACCCCAATTAAAAGCTGATGCTTGTATAAAAGTATCTCGAGAGGATTGTAAAAGTCCCGAAGTGTTTTCTAGCTAGTATTGTCATCTGTTAAATCACTTTCTGATAAAGCAATTAAAAAAGCTTCAGATCCGATTTGGTTATCTTCTTCTAAAACCAAAATACCCAAACATCCTACCATTTCTTCAGAAAAAACTTTTACCTAAAAATAATAAATTTTATAACCTTGACTATGCAACAATAACAATTGATTTCCTTCTGATTGTAAGGCTAGTGAAATGTACCATCACTCTTCGTCAATTGCATAATTGTAGAGTTTTGAATACTAACCACAACATATTGAAGTGATTTTTGCGTTTTCGATCGACAACTTTCCCTATAAAACCAGATTTTTTTTGTGCAAATACAATTCCTGACTCAAAGATGAATAAAATTAGAACGATACACTTTTTCATAAACATAATAAGTATTGTTTTTAACTACCTAACATTCTTTAATTAATGAAATCAAAACATTAAAACTTGATTGGCAATAATTTGAAATGATAAATCTTCAACTGATAACAACAATCAAGAAATGTTTTGGAAAAGTGGTAATCTAACATTTACAAAAAATAGGAATTATACTATATTCTGTAAATGCCAAATATAATCAAGAAAAACAGTATATAATATTTTTCTTGAAAAATTTAAATTAAAAATAAAAATATATCAGAATTACGTTTTAAAAAGTATGTTTCTCTATTCTATAGCTTTTATTCTAGAAACCATAAAAGCGATTAAGAAACCGAAAACACCAATAAACGCAAAAGAAAATCGAAGACCAAAAACTTTGGCAATGTAACCAATAACAGGTGGTCCCATCTAAGAACCCAGAAAAACTCACACTCGAAACTATCGTTAAAGCTTCTCCAGCTGGAACGGTAGGATTTTTTCCTGCAACGCTATACAAAGTTGGCACAACTGTAGAAACACCAAGTCCAACAAACATAAAGGCAATCGTACATGGAATTATATATGGAAATAACACTGAGGTAAAAAGTCCGACTGATATAACTAATCCGCTTATTTGTAGTACTTTCTTTCTTCCAAATTTAAGAATCAATCCGTCACCAAGAAAACGACCACTTGCCATCATTATCATAAATGAGGTATATCCTAAAATCACCAACGCTCCAGGAGCTTTAACAACATCTTTAAAGTAAACACCACTCCAATCAAACATTACTCCCTCGCTCGCCATGCAACAAAATCCAATTACTCCCAACCAAATAAGTGAACTGTCAGGTTTTGTAAAGAGTTTCTTCTTCTCTTCTACTTTATTTTTTTCTTTCGCTTTAATCAAAAACTTATAATTAAAAGCGATCATAACCAATACGATTCCTGCTACAATTACAAAATGATAATACGGCGTAAACTTTAAAGCAAGCATTCCTAATCCGACTAAAGCTCCTGAAAAACCAGCAAAACTCCACATACCGTGAAAAGAAGACATTATTGTTTTCTTAAAAAGCACCTCTGTATATACTCCCTGAGTGTTTACAGCAATATTGGCTAAGTTCCCGAATATTCCAAATACAAACAATGCAAGTGATAATTGCCATGTCGCAGTAGCTAAACCTAGATTGGTTAAACTAAAAGCATAAAATAATAATGAAAGAATAAGAATTCTATGACTTCCGAATTTAGTCACTAACTTACCTGAAAAAGGCATAACAACCAATTGACCTAATGGTAATGCAAACAAAATAGATCCTAATTGTCCTTCGCTTAGACTTAAAGCGGTTTTAATATCTGGAATTCGGCTTGCCCAAGTAGCAAAACACAAACCCATTGCAAAATAAAACATCCCTACCGCAAAGCGAATTCGATTTAAATACGATGCTTTTACATTTTTATACGTTTTTTTGAATTTTGCTTTGGTCTTAAATCTGCCAAGGAAGTTTAAATCTATCAAAATGAATCATTTAGGGTTTGATTGGGCAAAATTACGAAAATCATTCATTCGATTAATTTAACTCCAGCTGTAAGAATGATTTATAACGTTATTGTTTATAAATTAACTGAAACGCGAATTTTTTAAAACAGCCCCAATCGCCAAGCTTCAGACAATCTTGTTAAGTTAAAGAAATGTCTGCAATCCTTTCCTATATAAATCTCTCGCCAAGTCGCAAAAGCGCAAAGAAAACATGCATAACTTGGCGACTTGGCGAGAAAAATTATTAGTTCAAAAAGCTTAACTTGAATGACATTGAGCTTAGAAACGGGAGAAAAATAAGTTTAATTCACGTTCCATTCGCAAAGAGTTAAATAACTACAAATTAATCACTCTGTTTTGGGCATTACTAGCAATAGCAGCTTCGATAATTGTCATGGTTTTTACACCATCTTCTGCCGTTACAGGCTCTATTGTATTATTGATAATCGATTTGTAAACTCCATCAAAAAAATCATAATAATTACCCTGAAAAGTTGGAATTTTTTCTTGACGATTTTACCCTCAATTTCAGTATGCAAAAGTCCTTTTAACTCTTCTGATTCAGTTCCCCAACATGCTAAATTTGGTATTTTACTTAGTTTTAAATCATCTTCCTGAACATCTCCACGAGGTTTTAAGAATGACCCTTTTTTTCCATGTACAACATAAGCCGGATTAGCTTCTCTTACAAAAAAACTTGCTTTTAATCGAACTCTAAAATCATCATAGTATAATAGTAAATCGATATAATCATCTACCAACGAACTTTCGCGTGTTATTCTGATATCACCAAAAACTGATTTTGGGAATCCAAACAAATGCAAAGCCTGATCTATTAAATGTGGTCCTAAATCTTTTAAAATTCCTGCTCCCGAATTAGCAGTTTCTTTATGTGCTTTAATACTCAAAAGAGGATTATAACAATCAAAGTGAATTCGGCTTCGACTAAATCTCCTAAAACACCATCTTTAACAACTTTTTGAACCGTTTTAAAATCACTATCCCATCTCCTGTTCTGAAAAATAGCCAATTTTAATCCTTTTGCTTTAGCTAAATCAGCCAATTCCTGAGCCTGAGCTACAGTAGTTGTAAATGCTTTTTCGACTATAGCGTGTTTACCTGCTTCTAATACCTTTTTGGCATATTCGTAATGTGTTTCAACAGGCGTATTTACAATAACCAAATCGATGTCTTCAGCAAGAACATCTTCGATAGTTGGATAGCTTTTAACTGTTGGGTAATCTTCCTGTATAAGTTTTTTGCTTCTTTCCCAAGAACCCACAAGTTCAAATCCTGAATGAATAGCGATAAATGGTGCGTGAAAAACTTTTCCCGACATTCCGTATGATAATAGTGCTGTTTTTATTTTTTGCATTTTATATGGTGTTTATTTTTTTACCACTGCTTATAAGGATTTAACAAATGTTATCACATATCAGTAAACATTATTAAACGAAGAGATTTGTAAAAAATAGTGATAAAAAATCCTTTTAATCTGTGAAATCTGTGGCTAACAAATTTATATTCTTTTAGCTCTTTCATATTGTTTTGGCCATTGTATATCTGAATTTAATTCGGATGCAAAATGCAATGCCAAATTTGGATCTCGAAGTGATTCTCGTGCAAACAATATTAAATCTGCCTGACCTGAACTTAAGATAGCTTCCGCTTGTCTGGCTTCAGTAATTAAACCAACAGCTCCTGTTAAAACGCCAGTTTCTTTTTTGATCCTTTCAGCAAAAGGCACTTGGTAATTTGGTCCAATTATAATTTTTTGATGAGAAACCAATCCTCCTGAAGAAACATCAATAACATCAACTCCTTTAGATTTTAAAATTGCCGAAAGCTGTACTGACTCTTCAATATTCCAACCTCCTTCTGCCCAATCGGTTGCCGAAATACGAACAAACAAAGGTAAATCAGCAGGCCATTCTGATTGTACTGCATCTACAATTTCGAGGATAAGACGAATTCTGTTTCAAAACTTCCACCATATTCATCGGTTCTAAAATTAGATAATGGTGACATAAATTGATGCAACAAATACCCGTGCGCACCATGAATTTCAGAACCTGATATTCAGCCGCAACCGCTCTCTTAGTAGTTGCTTTAAAATCAGCGATTACTTTTTCGATTCCCGCTTTGTCCAAAGCTATTGGTGCCGCTTCATTATCATGATAACCAATGGCACTTGGTGCAACGGTTTGCCATCCGCCTTGAGCGATATCTAATTTATTATTCCCCTCCCAAGGTGCCGAAACACTTGCTTTACGTCCTGCATGAGCAATCTGGATTCCAGGAACTGCATTTTGAGAAACAATAAACTTATTAATTGTTTGTAATTTTTCTATTTGTTCGTCTTTCCACAATCCTAAATCTGCGGTTGAGATTCTTGCTTCGGGTGAAACGGCAGTTGCTTCCTGAATTATCAATCCAGAACCGCCACTTGCACGAGCACCCAAATGCACCAAATGCCAATCGTTGGCAAAACCATCAACAGCAGAGTATTGACACATTGGTGAAATAACGATTCTATTTTTTAAAGTAATTTTTTTTATAGTGAGTGAAGAAAACAATACTGATGCCATACAATGTAACTTTTAGTGGTTCTACACTACTAATACTTTAAATAGTGTTCAAAAAGTAAAGTTACTGCATCTTAGCAAAACAAGAAATTTAAATGTTTATTAATTAACAAACATTTAAAACCTTATAACTTATATTGCACTACGAATTAAAATAGAAAACGTTACTTTTGTGCGTTATTTAAGAACAAAAATTAAACAATGGATATAGTTATCAAGCTTTCTCAATTTTTATTGAGTTTATCATTACTTATTATTCTTCACGAATTAGGGCATTTTATCCCTGCAAAATTATTTAAAACAAGAGTCGAAAAGTTCTATTTGTTTTTTGATGTAAAATATTCTCTTCTAAAAAAGAAAATTGGCGAAACCGAATACGGAATCGGATGGTTACCTCTAGGTGGTTATGTAAAAATCTCTGGAATGATCGACGAAAGTATGGATAAGGAACAAATGGCTTTACCGCCACAACCATGGGAGTTCCGTTCGAAACCAGCTTGGCAGCGTTTAATTATTATGTTAGGTGGAGTTACTGTAAACTTTATTCTTGCATTTATTATTTATATAGGAATGGCTTTTGCTTATGGCGAAACTTATGTTGCCAATGCCGACATAAAAGATGGTCTTTCGATTGAAAATCCTGTTATGGTTAAAGCTGGTTTTAAAACTGGCGATAAAATTCTTGCTATAGACGGTAAAAAAGTAGCCAATTTTGACAATCAATTAAACATGGATTTAGTGATGTCTAAGCAAGTTCTTATTGATAGAAATGGCGTTGAGCAAACTATCAACATGCCAAATGATCTTGTTGACCAATTATCAAAGCATGAAAAAAGTCCGCTTGTTTCTATAAGAATGCCATTTGTAATTGGAAATATTGCTGCAGAGTCTCCAAACAAAGAATTACAACCAAAAGATTTGGTTATTTCTCTTAACGGTCAAAAAGTAAAATATTATGACGAAGTAAAAACAATACTAGAAACTAATAAAGGAAAAACAATTCCTGCCGTAGTTTTAAGAGACCAAAAAGAGACTCCTGTTACTGCTATTGTTACAAAAGAAGGAAAACTTGGTGTAAATGTTGGTACTCTAGGAATGGATTCGTTAGAGAAATTAGGTTACTATAAAGTGAGCACTAAAGAATTCGGTTTCCTTGAATCGATTCCTGTTGGGATTGAAAAAGGGAAAGATCAATTAGTTGGTTATGGTAAACAATTAAAAATGATTTTTAATCCAGAAACTAAAGCATACAAACAAGTAGGTGGTTTTGCGGCTATTTACAACATTTTCCCTAGTACTTGGAGCTGGGAAGTGTTCTGGTCTATCACTGCACTTTTGTCAATTATGCTTGGAGTTATGAATTTATTGCCAATTCCTGCACTTGATGGTGGTCATGTGATGTTTTTATTATACGAAATCATTAGTGGCAAAAAACCGAGCGATAAATTCCTAGAAAATGCGCAAATGGTTGGCTTTGTCTTACTTATCTCATTGCTTTTGTTTGCTAATGGTAACGACATTTATAAAGCAATTGTTGGGAAGTAAAAAAAATAAATAAAAAGTGCGAAAAAATTTTTTAGAAACGAAAAAACCTTCTATATTTGCACTCGCTAAAAGAAACAACAACTTCCTCCTTAGCTCAGTTGGTTAGAGCATCTGACTGTTAATCAGAGAAGTTATTGGTTCGAGCCCAAGAGGGGGAGCAACTTTTTTTTAGCAAACATATTTACCTTTAAGGTGATTCCTTCTTAGCTCAGTTGGTTAGAGCATCTGACTGTTAATCAGAGGGTCCTTGGTTCGAGCCCAAGAGAGGGAGCAAAAAGACTATCAGAAATGATGGTCTTTTTTTGTTTACATCACACCTATTCTTTAAACGCAAAGGAAAGCGCAAGGATTTACGGGATCAGGTGCAAAAGTTGGGATGGGTGCAAAAGTTGGGTATTAGGCAAAAAGATTAGACAATCTGAATAAAAAGAAATCTACATTTCTCACTCCCCTAAATTGAGATCTAAATGCTTTTATTTTAGCGTTAAAAGATTCAACTGAAGCATTAGTGCTTAATATTATCAAAATAGCTTAAGATTGACTGATAATTAACGAATCAACATCAAAACCTGTGGAGCTGCAGAAATTAAGCAACTATATTAGTTAGCTAAAAGGAAAACTCAATATTTCTTACTCGTATAAGTCTAAATACTTTTATTTTAGTATTGAACGATTCCGCTGAAGTATTAGAATCTATGATTGATTTACTTTTTCATGCCTTTTTATTAGCTTAACAAAACCAATGATTATATCTTTTGTGTTTTCGAAGATATTTCGATTCTTGGGGTAGTTATATCCTTTAAATATCAGGAGAGGATTAAAATATTAGTTAGCCACAAAATCCTCTGCAACATTAAGCAATCACTAAATTCATGCACACCACAGCGGTTTTATTGTTTTTTTTTATGAAAAATAGTACAAAATAATTTGTTTATTTCATTTGTAGTTATATATTCGTATAAAATTAATTACAAATCCTCACTGACTTCATAATAAGAAGCAAATCAAAAAATACTTTATTTAGTACAAAAGAAGAATTCTAACTCATTTTAAAAATATCTCTTTTTCTGTTCATACTAGTCAAACAAAATAGAGAGAGTTCTAAAAAAAATTAGACTTCAATTATTTTTATTATAGCATTTAAAGCAATTTTAAAATTTGAAGCCTCGAAGGAGAATCTGACTTTGATTTCGAATAAAAAGTAAGCTTCCATAGTAAAGAGTAAGAATCTTTAATATAGGATAGATTATAGAAATTCAGGTTTTTTCTGATGTCAAATAAAACACAGACCGATAATGATAAAAAAAACAATGCTTTTATTGCTTTTAGCAATAACAATAAATTCATGTATGGAAAAAAAGTATGAGTGGTCAGCAAGTATTTCTGCACCAAGAGAGTATCCTGTAGAAGTGTACACAGGAGCAGCAGGAGGTTATTTTTTTAGCCAAATGGGAGGATTTAGTAACACTGGTTGGGGAGGCGGAGTAGGCGACAACAGCATAAAGGCTACTTTACCCGAGAATCTCGATATGACATGGTTGTCGTATATCGATAATAAATTTTATACTGGCGAGTGGAAACTCCCTACAGAAAAAATACAACAGCTATTTGATGAGGGTTTTCATTCCAGACCAGACTCTGATTCGGAAAGAGATAACTACAGTATCATAAAAATAGGCCTTGCCCCAAAAGGAATGGTGGTAGTTTGGGTTATGGGAGCAGGACACCAAGTTGAAGTAGCTCGATTTCAGGCTCATGAAACCATTATAGACCCAAAACTCATTAGTGAAGACGAAAGGTATATGTTTAGAAATGGTTATAGTCAACATAGACTGGAAAACAATTTTGTAATATCTAAAGACATTCGAGAACAGATCGAGCAATACGGTTACCCACTACCAGAAGTTTATGAGGAGTATCGTGAAAAATTCAACTGGAAACCAAAAGTGATCTTACCCGAAGGCAGTAAAATAACTTCAATGTATATTAAAATGTGTAACGGAGAAATGGAAGACCCTTATGATTTGCCCATAGATCAAAAAAACAGAGCAATTCCTTTTTCTTTTCAAATTTTCTGGTCTGTAGGCAGTGGTAAACAAGAACGAAAGCTTGTTTCTAGAATAGCTTTTACAAACGATAAAGAATATTGGGCTAAATACCTTGAAGGTGGAGAAAATGAAATTCCAGTAGATTTTGATAAAAATAAAATTAGAAAACTATTTAAAGAAGATCTTGATAAAAATAAGATCATAGAAATGGTTATAAAAATTAATCCTAATGTTGAAATAAAATGAGAGCGAGTTACTGATTTATATTTAGAACAAGATGGAAAACGATATGAGATAAAAGAAAAGGTAACAAGAACAGGTAAATACGAATAATTATGAGCGTTATATTTGGGCATTATACGCCACCTAAAAAAGAAGATGAAGCTACGGAACTAGTCATCGGTATTTTTTTTGCCAATAAAATATAGAACAATAATGATAAAAAAAACAATGATTTTATTGCTTTTAGCAATAACAATAAATTCATGTATGGAAAAAAAGTATGAGTGGTCAGCAAATATTGCTGCACCAAGAGAATATCCTGTAGAAGTGTACACAGGAGCAGTTGGAGGTTATTTTTTTAGCCAAATGGGAGGATTTCGTAACTCTGGTTGGGGCGGCACAGGTAGTATAAATTTTATTAAAGCGCCCTTACCTAATAAGCTTGATATGACATGGTTGTCGTATGTTGATGATAAATTTTATACAGGCGAATGGAACTCCCTACAGAAAAAATACAACAGCTATTTGATGAGGGTTTTTATGCTAAAAGAGGAGAAGAAGGAGTAACAGAGCCTTATAAATATATAAAAATTGGCTTAGCTCCAAAAGGAATGGTAGTAGTTTGGGTTGCCGGAAATGGAAAACAAGTTGAAGTAGCTCGATTTCAGGCTCATGAAACGACTATAAACCCAAAACTCATCAGTAAAGATGAGAAGTATATGTTTAGAAATGGTTATAGTCAACATAGACTGGAAAATAATTTTGTTATATCTAAAGACGTTCGAGAACAGATCAAGCAATATGGTTATCCTGCGCCAGAGGTTTATGAGGACTATCGTGAAAAATACAATTGGAAACCCAGAGTAATTTTACCTGAAGGCAGTAAAATAACTTCAATATATATTAAAATGTGTAACGGAGAAATTGAAAATCCGTATGATAGACCAATAGAGCTAAAAAATAGAGCAATTCCTTTTTCTTTCGAAATATTCTGGTCTGTAGGCAGTGGTAAACAAGAACAAGAGTTTGTTTCTTAGAATAGCTTGTACCACGATAAAGAATATTGGGCAAAGTATCTTGAAGGTGGAGAGGATGAAATTCCGGTAGATTTTGATAAAAATAAAATTAGAAAATTGTTTAAAGAAGATCTTGATAAAAATAAGGCTGTGGAATTGGTTATAAAAATTGATCCTAATGTTGAGATAAAATCAGAGCGAGTTACTGATTTGTATTTAGAACAAGATGGAAAACGATATGAGATAAAAGAAAAGGTAACACGAACTGGTAAATACGAATAATTATGAATGTTATATTCGGACATTATACGCCACCTAAAAAAAAGACAAAGTTAGGAAACTAACCATCGGCATTTTTTCTGATGTCAAATAAAACACAGACCGATAATGATAAAAAAAACAATGCTTTTATTGCTTTTAGCAATAACAATAAATTCATGTATGGAAAAAAAGTATGAGTGGTCAGCAAGTATTTCTGCACCAAGAGAATATCCTGTAGAAGTGTACACAGGAGCAGCAGGAGGTTATTTTTTTAGCCAAATGGGAGGATTTAGTAATTCTGGCTGGGGTGGCTGGGGTAGTATAGATTTTATAAAAGCGGCCTTGCCAGATAGGCTTGATATGACATGGTTATCGTATGTCGATGATAAATTTTATACAGGCGAATGGAAACTCCCTACAGAAAAAATACAACAGCTATTTGATGAGGGTTTTTATGCTAAAAGAGGAGAAGAAGCAGAAACAGAGCCTTATAAATATATAAAAATTGGATTTGCTCCAAAAGGAATGGTAGTAGTTTGGGTTGCCGGAATTACAAAACAAGTTGAAGTAGCTCGATTTCAGGCTCATGAAACCATTATAGACCCGAAACTTATTAGCAAAGACGAGAAGTATATGTTTAAAGAGGACTATGCGAAAAGGGCTCTAACTTACGATGGTACTATATCTAAAGACATTCGAGAACAAATTAGACAATATGGTTACCCACCACCAGAGGTTTATGAGGAGTATCGTGAAAAATACAACTGGAAACCAAAAGTGATCTTACCCGAAGGTAGCAAAATAACCTCAATGTATATTAAAATGTGTAACGGAGAAATGGAAGACCCTTATGATAGACCAATAGACCAAAAAAACAGGGCAATTCCTTTCTCTTTTCAAATATTCTGGTCTGTAGGCAGTGGTAAACAAAAACAAGAGTTTGTTTCTAGAATAGCTTTTACACACGATAAAGAATATTGGGCAAAATATCTTGAAGGATGGAGAAAATGAAATTCCTGTCGATTTTGATAAAAATCAAATTAGAAAATTGTTTAAAGAAGATCTTGATAAAAATAAGATTACAGAAATGGTTATAAAAATTAATCCTAATGTTGAAATAAAATCAGAGCGAGTTACTGATTTATATTTAGAACAAGATGGAAAACGATATGAGATAAAAGAAAAGGTAACAAGAACAGGTAAATACGAATAATTATGAGCGTTATATTCGGACATTATACGCCACCTAAAAAAAAAGACAAAGTTAGGAAACTAACCATCGGCATTTTTTCTGATGTCAAATAAAACACAGACCGATAATGATAAAAAAAACAATGCTTTTATTGCTTTTAGCAATAACAATAAATTCATGTATGGAAAAAAAGTATGAGTGGTCAGCAAGTATTTCTGCACCAAGAGAATATCCCGTAGAAGTGTACACTGGAGCAGCAGGAGGTTACTTTTTTAGCCAAATGGGAGGATTTAGTAATTCTGGCTGGGGTGGCTGGGGTAGTGTAGATTTTATAAAAGCGCCCTTACCTGATAAGCTTGATATGACATGGTTGTCGTATGTTGATGATAAATTTTATACAGGCGAATGGAAACTCCCTACAGAAAAAATACAACAGCTATTTGATGAAGGTTTTTATGCTAAAAGAGGGCAAGAAACAGAAACAGAGCCTTATAAATATATAAAAATTGGATTTGCTCCAAAAGGAATGGTAGTAGTTTGGGTTGCTGGAATTAGTAGACAAGTTGAAGTAGCTCGATTTCAGGCTCATGAAACAATTATTAACCCCAAACTTATTAGCAAAGATGAGAAGTATATGTTTAGAAATGGTTATAGTCAACATAGATTGGAAAACAATTTTGTAATATCTAAAGACATTCGAGAACAAATCAAGCAATACGGTTACCCACCACCAGAGGTTTATGAGGACTATCGTGAAAAATACAACTGGAAACCAAAAGTGATCTTACCCGAAGGCAGTAAAATAACTTCAATGTATATTAAAATGTGTAACGGAGAAATGGAAGACCCGTATGATTTACCTATTGAGCTAAAAAACAGAGCAATTCCTTTCTCTTTTCAAATATTCTGGTCTGTAGGCAGTGGTAAACAAAAACAAGAGTTTGTTTCTAGAATAGCTTTTACAAACGATAAAGAATATTGGGCTAAATACCTTGAAGGTGGAGAAAATGAAATTCCAGTAGATTTTGATAAAAATCAAATTAGAAAATTGTTTAAAGAAGATCTTGATAAAAATAAGGCTACAGAAATGGTTATAAAAATTGATCCAACAAAAGGAGATGATGATAAATGGGTAACTAATTTTTACATAGAGCAATTTGAGAAAAAATATAATTTAAACCAAATCTGTCAAGATTCGGGTAAATACGAATAGTTATGAGCGTTATATTTGGACATTATACTCCTCCTAAAAAAAAAGACAAAGTTACGGAACTAACCATCGGTATTTTTTTTGATGGTACCAATAACAATAAAAACAACACCAATGCCAAAGAATATTATGATAAAAGGGCTAGAGGTGAAAAATTAACGCCTGAAGAAACTATTTCTGCAGAGGCGTATAGAAAAAATGGTGAAAACGCCCCAAGTAGCAGTTATCATAATGCTTGGTCTAATGTAGGACGGCTTCATGATGCTTATCCTACAAAACTAGCTGTATATGTTGATGGTATTGGTACGGAGGCGGAAAAAGGAGATTCGCCATTAGGGGCTGGTTTCGGAACAGGATTTATTACCAGTGGTACAGGTATATTAGGAAAAGTACAAGAAGGCTGTAAAAAGTTAGCTGAGAAAGTAATTGAAGAAAGTAAAAACAGTAAAATAAAAATACTTAATTTAGACGTATTTGGTTTTAGTCGAGGTGCAGCAGCAGCTCGAGTTTTTTTGGATGAAATTGAGAAAAAATCAGATCTATCGGCTGTTAAATTTAAAAATAAAAGAGGTTATTTTGGGTATTATTTAGCCAAAGACAATATCACAATTGATGTGGTAAGAGTTCGTTTTCTAGGTCTTTTTGATACTGTATCTTCTTACTCGAAAGGAATAAGTATGAATCCGAATTTTGATAATGATGAAACCGAAATAGAACTAAACAATCTATCTCGGGCAAAAACAGTCATGCACTTTACCGCTACTGATGAGCATAGAGCCAATTTTTCGCTTACTAAAACAAGAGTTGGAAAGAAAGAAAATTCCAGGTGTGCATTCTGATGTTGGCGGAAGTTATAATGATGGCGTTGAACTAGTAAAGGTTATTGAGAAAAATTTTAAGGACGAACTAAAAGAATTTTCAAAGAAACTGATAGCAGAGTCTTGGTATTTAGAGAACCAATTAGAGGTTTCTTTTTTTGGACCAAAGCACGAACTTAAAGGTACACGAGAGTTAAGCAAAAACTACAGTTACATTCCGCTGCATTTTATGGCAGAATTTGCCATGACAACACAAAAAGTACCTTTTGATGATGTTAAATTGGAAATTGATAAATATAGCATTACTAACGATGCCTTGCTTATGCGAGTAAAAAAGCGTTTGCGAGAGTATGTTTTAGGTGATGGTGAGCCTTACACATTTAAGTGGTTTGGAGCAATTCATGAAAAGTATAAAGGGATAAAAGCTGGTGATAAACAATTTGTAGCTTACCAGCAAGAGTTACAAGAGCAAAAAGATTTGCGAAAACTCCGTAATGAATACTTACATTGGTCTGCAGACAATGGATCTCTCGGTATGAAACCAGCAAAAGATAGGATACGTGAAAATTTATAAATTATCCAATCAACAAAATTTGTAAAAACAGAAAAGTAATAATAAAAAATGACTATCCTTTAATCGTAGCGATAAATGGACAATAACAACAAAGAACACAATCCTGATAGTTATCGAAATTCGCAAAGTTCGCAAAGCCTGATCGATAAGCTTTGCGAACTTTGCGCTTTTAAACTTTGCGGGCTTTGCGGTAAAAAAAACGGCTCAACTTTATAACTTCACGATTAAACCAAAATTAAGCCCCACAACAAACAAAATTAAGCTTCAAGAACTCTAACACAAGCTTCTTCTATTTGCGCATCAGAGAACGGCTCAAGTGCCTTTACCAACATCTTACATGTTTTGATACAACCTATCATTTTAGTTCGCAGATCGAGGTCATCACCAAGTTCTGTTTTGAGGATATCTTCAAAAATTTCCGCTAAATAATCTGGTTGATCTCTAAACTCTCCTTCGAACCAAAGTTCTGAAAGGAATTTTGCTACAGCTACCATTACCTCATCATGATGCGATACAGTATAATTTTCTTTTTGCATATTTATATTTTTTGCTTTTAAATACTACTTGTCCGAAAAATTGTATTTTTGTTTAACAAATTGCAATTAAACAATAAATTATACTGCTTCAAAACATTCAAAATTGTATCCAACCAAGACAAGCTTGTGTTTTACCATGCAGATAATTTATCAAGAATTTTAAATATCTTTGAACCATGAGCACAGTAACAAAACCAAAACATATGGAAGAAATATAAGCCGAATCAGAGAGCTTAGAGGAATGAAACAAGAAGCACTTGCAATAGCAATTGGCATAAGCCAGCAATCTATTTCTAATATTGAAGGAAGCGAAATTGTTGATGACGAAAAACTTCAAAAAATCGCTGAAGTATTAGGAGTTTCAGCTGAAGCAATTAAAAACTTTTCAGATGAAGCAGTTTTAAACATTATAGGAAATACATTGCATGATGGCAGTTTTATTAATGGAAATGCATACAACTGCACATTCAATCCTCTTGACAAAGTTGTAGAACTTTATGAGCGTTTGGTTTTGGCTGAAAAAGAGAAAGTGGAGTATTTAGAAAAGTTGTTGAAAGAGAAGTAAGATTCTTTTTTTGAGAAAATGAATTAGTAAGAAGAAAATTCTAACTAAAAAAAACTATCATTCTCGTGATAGTCTTTTTTGTTTGTACAACTTGTGAGCATGATTATTTTTAAAAATTGATTTATTCCAAACTTCTAAGTAAAGCATTTTCATCTTCCCATTTGGCTTCTGACAAAAATTTATTTCTAAGATCTTTAAAAATAAGTGAAACATTCGGATGAGTAAATTTAGTCTCTTCAATTAGAAAATTAAAAAAAATCGCTTTAGACCTCTCAATATCACCTCCTTCAAAAACGCTTCTAGAAGTAAGCCCTAAATTATTTGAAATTTGCATTCTAAAAGCACTTTTAAATTCTTCTGTTCCTATTTCTTCTATCACATCATAAATTTCAACTGGAAAGCCTTTATTTTCTTTTATGCTGATAGGATATTTTGCAAGCAACCTTCCTAAAGAATTATCCGTAACCTCAACTCTATAGCTTTTTGAAGCAAGCCTTCGTACTTCATTTATCCATTTTTTTAACACTTCTAAGTTCAAACAACCATTTTCTTGCATTGAAGGGATAACATTAAAGAGTCAAAAACTTCCCATCCAGCGCTAAGTATTTGCTTATAAATAGGATCACTTTTTATTTTTTGATTTTCTGCTTCCCTAAGTTCATCTTCATTTGGTAAATAAACCTGACTCAATATTCCAAAATATTCCTCTGGATTTTGAGCCATAAGCTTATACAAATTTTTTGGTTTTGGATGATATGATCCACGACCTGTGAAAATAAAAATAAATTTCATTTCAATTTTTGCAGCTCTTTCTAAATCATAATCAGACTTTAAATACAATAAATCTAAAAGGTTTTTAAAATGGCTGTGGTCAAAATGGGACGAATCATCAAACTCCGCAAGAGATATTTTTCAAGATTAATTAGAATTTCTTCTGAAGTCAGACTATCTTTATGCACATAAGCACCCCAGCCTAATGTATTCAGAAATGTTATAAGCTTGTTATATTCATGCAATTTGCCCAACGCATAAAAAAGCTCTTCCTTACTTTCTGTATATAAAAACCCTTGTTGAGATTTCCAATACAATTCAGTAATCTCATCCCTTTTTAAATCTGAAATAAATCTCCACAAATCAATCTTACCTCGTAATGAATTTAGAAATTTTACTATGCCTTGTAGAGACAATCCTAATTCTATTAGATTTACTAAAACCTCAGTTTGCTTTTGTTGGCTTGTTTTATTTTCAGAAACTCGAATAAACTCTTTTGCCAGATTAACATGCTTTTCTTCAGTTGATTCAATTTGTTTATATATGCTATATTTGTCCTGCACACTTAATTTATCTGATACTGCAAGTACATATCCATAAAGATATGGATGTTCTGTTTTAATAGCCAATTCAAAAATTCCATCTATTTTAGATTTATCAATAATACCTTCAACAAATTGCAATCTCCTTAATAAAATTTCTTCATCATGTTTTCTGAAATCCTCACTTTGTCTCCCTTCAATAAATTCCGGATGATGCTCTTCAAATAAATATGCCTCATTTAATATATCATTTGACTTAAATTTAATTGCAGTATTTTCTATTTTACAAAGAATATCACCCGGTAAAGTCCAATGAGCTGTTGGATAACTTTTATGTCTTCCTATGAATTTTCTAAACTTATGATAAATTTCATCTTTATCTTTGTTACGAAATACCAAACTTGATTCTATCACACTCAACGCTTTATCTAATTTGTCCCATTCAATATCATCTAACAAATCTATAAGAGACAGTATTCTTTTAATATTACCTTCAGACATTTCAACGATGTTATCAAAACAAAAACCTCGCATGTAATAAACTTCACCTTGAGTTACTTGTATTTTTCTAAGCTCAGAAAACAATTTCCATTTCGGTCTTGGTGTATGAAAAGCTGAATCATGTGTACTTCCTACTAAACTATATAAGAGTCCATAAAGTGCTTCAGGATATCTTTTTATAAGAATTTCTAAAATCTTTTTTCTGTCTTCTACTGGCGTATTTGTTTGCGGATACCAAGTTCTATATATACTTTGTAGATTACTGAATGGGGTATTAGATGTTGGCAATTTTTCTGGAGAAACTAAAATAATTTCAATAAGAGCAACTGAAACTCTCATAAGATGCTCAGGAAACCAAGCTAAAATATCAAGACACCATAAGAGAGGAGCTAAATCATTAGAAGTATGCAAAAACCCCTCTTGTACTTCAAAAAATGCACCAATAGATTTATTTTTTATTATCCTTTCCAAATTTCTCAAAAATACTTCTGGAGATGCTTCAGATAAAAGCATTAAATTACTAGACAGTGATCTCCATACCAATATATCCATTTCTAATATTTTCTGAACAATATTATCAACGTATAAAGAAACATTTGAAATAGAATTCACACCATAATCATTTCCAAATGCAGATATAACAACAAGTGATTCACATATACCTTCTTTTAATTTAGACGAATATTTTGATCTGTTTTGAGGCGTTTGATAATAATTACTTCTATTTTCTACAGGTAATGTATATTTATGTAGAATTTCATTCAATACAAGTGAGCAAACTTCCTGAAAGAATACAAAGTCATTTTGAGTTATATATTTCCCTAAATACAACCAAGTGTCAGTAGGAGACACTAATCTCCAAACTCTATTTATAAAATAAACAGGGGAATCCTCCATATTCAATAGAATTCTCAAAAACTGAAGGTATTCCGCAGAAGTTTTTCCACTTAGTTTTTCAATAATTTCAATATCACCATCTCTATCTTCTGCAAAACGATTTATTAAAAGTATTGGAATAATATCTTTGATATTACACTTTTCTATATATCTTGGTTTTGTTCTATCATCGAATTTTAATAATCGCTTCAGTACAGAAATATTTCGACCTGAACTTTTAGTAAGAATCCTAACCTGTTCAGAATCTATACCCATATTTTGTAGTCCTTTTTCAAAAGCATCTCTTGAAATTATTGGTAATTGGATTTTCTCTGATGAGCTTACTTCATCTGCAAGACTTATCGGAATTATTATCTTATGGGCTTTTTGGATAGCACTGCTTAAATCTATACTTTCTAATTTAAATTTAGCAACTATTATTAAAGGCTTATCTACCTGAATAAAAAGGTTAAAAGATTCTCTATTATCTATTACAACAATATTTGATTCTGACAAATCATTAAACACCTTAAAAACCGCTAAAGGAAATGCAACTGCTTCATCAATAGTAATAGATTTGATGTAAAGCACTTTCTCATTATTATTTAAAAACAACTTAACTTTTTCAGTTTCATTCAATCTACTATTCCCTAATAACATTTCAGGAATAATTTTCACAGTTTCATTTTCACTCCAAAGTTTCCAATATTCTTCTACAGTATAAATCCCTAATGTTGGTTTTTTCAATTTCTCAGCAAGCCATAATTCAACTGTTGGAGCTAATTCTAGCCATTGTTCAATATCAATTGCATCTAAATATCTAACATCTTTCCAAAAATTATCTTTTTTCTTTTCTCCAATCCATTTCTTTTTATCTCGATATTTTTTGCAATTCACATTAACATAAGTTACATCTGAAGGATTTTTATCTAAAGGATTTTGCTTTCTTTTTTCATAATCTTCATCGGCTTTCCCTTTTTTATTATTAGTAGTCCCAAACTCCCAAACACTTTCTCCTAAAGGTATAAATACTTTTTCGGACGTTGTTTCAAGTTCTCCATCATATCCTCCAGTTTGCACATCTTCTCCATAGGAAAATTGTATAGCTTTTATTTCTTTTAAATCAAGTGTAGCTAAAATTAATTTTCTAACAAGATGAGGCAAATTATATTTACAATCCACTCTATTAGCCCAATCCTCTAAATCATTTGTAGTTATAAATCTCATGTTTTTTTTATTGCAATTTAACAAAAAAAAGCGCTGCAAAACCTGCAGCGCTTTTTCTATATTTCTAAAATCGGAATAAACTTTAAACCCCTAATTTTTTAGCAATTTCAGCAGGTATTCCGCCTTTGTTTACCAATAGAGCAGTAGTTTTATACTTCACGAAGTTTTTGGTCACAAACAAGAAGCCTTTGTAGTCATTTGTTTCTCCCCAAGAATTTTTAACGATATAGTATTCTTTACCTGTTTGATCTTTGGCTAAACCAATAATATGCATTCCATGATCATCGGTTGTTGTATAATTATCAAAAGCAGTCTGACGCATTTCGGCAGTAATTTCAGGCTCTTCTTTTGGTCCATTAAACATGTTTGCTTTTTCATCTGCAGTCATGTCATCGAACTTTTTGTTCGCTACATAAGCAACTCCGTTTTTCCAGCTGAAGCTTTTTTCACTTACATCTGTAGCCCAAGCAACTGTATATCCTTTTTTCAAAGCATTGTCAATAACATCTGTCATGTCATTTACTAGGTGCTGCCTCCCTAACAACAGGAGCATGTATAACCTAGCAATACGTA
>NZ_JBXBAV010000154.1:0-7412 GCF_056783245.1 Flavobacterium sp. TC780
AGAAAAACCAGTAATAAATGCTGTAACAGAAACTACTGATTTGATTAATGGAATAACAGGGGGAACTACTCAGCCGCTAACATCAAATGATACATTAAATGGAGATAAAGTAGTAATAGGAACAAATCCTGGAAATGTAATTTTGACGCCGAAAAGCGTACCAACAGGATTAACATTAAATCCTGACGGAACAGTGACAGTAGCTCCAAATACGCCAGCAGGAAATTATAATGTAGAATATCAAATATGCGAAGTAACAAATCAAGGAAATTGCGATACTGTAATTTCAGTAGTTGTTGTAGGTGCAGCAGTGATAGATGCAGTAGATGATGATGTGATTTTTGCAGATGGTATTAACGGATCATTAGAAGTAATCAATGTATTAGATAATGATAGGCTGAATGGAGGTAAAATAATTAACCCAGCGGTTGTTACTCTAAAAAGTTTAACAGTTTTATCTGGAATAACATTAAATGTTGATGGTACAATAGATGTAGCACCAAATACACCGGGAGGAGTTTATACACTAACATATGAAATTTGTGATGTGATAAATAGATCAAACTGTATTACAGCTAAGGTTACAATCTTTGTAGAAGTTCCATCAATTGCAGTGGTAAAAACAGCAGTGTTTAATGATGAAAATAAAAGCGGTTATGCTAATGCAGGAGAAACGATAACGTATAAATTTAAAATTACGAATACAGGAAATACACCTCTTTTAAATGTTATCATAGACGATCAGCTCCCAGGGCTTGTTATGTCAGGAGGGCCGATAACATTAGGAGTAAATGAAGTAGACGAAAATTCTTTTACAGGTACATATGTTATCAAACAATCGGATATTAATTTTGGGAAAATTACTAATCAGGCAACAGTATTTGGAACAAGTGCAAATGGAATCACAGTTCAGGATATATCAGATAATCTAAGTGAAGTAGATGACAATCCAACAGTTTCTCCAATAGAAGGATGTGTAATAAAAGTATTCAATGCGATATCACCAAATGGAGATTCTCAAAATGAGCGCTTCTATATTCAAGGACTAGAATGTTATCCAAACAATACAGTAGAGATATACAATAGATGGGGAGTATTAGTTTTCGAACGTGAAGGATACAATAATGAAGACAGAGCATTCAAAGGATTTTCGGAAGGACGTACAACAGTTCAAAAATCAGAAGGCTGCCAGTAGGAACGTATTATTATGTTCTAAAATATAAGGATAGCGAATCTAATGCACATCAAAAAGCAGGATATTTATATATTAATAAATAATAGTAAAAACAAATAACAGGCTTAGCGATAAAAAGCTAAGCCGTTCTTAAAAGAAAAATAAATGAGAAAATTAGTTTTAGTTTTTATGTTTTTTTCCGCTGTGGGATATGCACAACAAGATGCTCAATTTACACAATACATGTACAACACCATAAATATCAACCCAGCATATGCAGGGTCACGAGGAGCTCTAAGTATTTTTGGTTTATACCGTACTCAATGGGTCGGACTTGATGGTGCCCCAGAGACAAGTAGTTTTTCGGTAAATACACCAATTAACAACAGTAATTTAGGTTTAGGAGTATCATTGGTTAATGACAAAATTGGTCCAACTAACGAAAATAATTTTTCTGTAGACCTATCCTATACAATACCTACTTCACCAGACTTTAAACTTTCATTTGGTATTAAAGCCACAGGGAATTTATTCAATTTAGATGTCAATAAATTAAATCCAGCCGATCAAGGTGATCCGCAATTTCAGAATCTAGATAACGTCTTTAAACCAAATATCGGAGCTGGAGTTTATTTTCATTCAGATAAAGCATACATCGGTTTGTCTGTACCAAATTTTATCGAAACCAATCGTTACAATGATAATGACATTGCAATTTACAAGGATAAAATAAACTATTATTTAATGGCAGGATATGTATTTGATTTGGATTATTACCAAGACATTAAGTTTAAACCAGCTTTATTGACTAAAATGGTAGAAGGTGCACCTCTACAAGTAGATGTATCTGCCAATTTTATGTTTGTTAACAAATTTGTAGTTGGAGTAGCTTACAGATGGAGCGCAGCATTAAGTGCTATGGTAGGTTTTCAGGTTAGCGATGGATTATATATAGGATATGCCTATGACCGATGAAACAACCAAATTGAACAATTATAATTCAGGGTCGCATGAGATATTCTTGCGATTATGAATTCTTCAATAACTATAGTCAAATAACATCACCAAGTTTCTTCTAAATCCCCAAAGATGAAAGTTAAATATATAATTTATACCATTTTTTTAGTGCTGATTGCGCTAAAAGGAAATGCACAGACAGGAATAGAGAAGAAAGCAGATAAAGATTATGCTCAATATGCATATATCGATGCAATTGCAACTTATGAAAGAGTAGCCGAAAAAGGATACAAAGACGAGAAAATGTTCCAGAAATTAGGGAACGCTTACTACTTTAATGGAGAACTAATCAAAGCAGCCAAATGGTATGATGCTCTTTTTGCTATGAATACAGAGCAAGAGCCAGAGTATTATTACCGTTATGCGCAAACTTTAAAAGCTACAGGAGATTATGCTAAAGCAGATAAAACTTTGGAAGCTTTTAATAAAAAAATAAGTACAGATAAAAGAGGGATATTGTTTGAAAATAATAAGAACTATCTTGAACAAATAAAAGCCAATTCAGGTCGATTCGAAATAGCTGATGCTGGAATCAATTCAACGCAAACAGATTACGGAAGCGCTTATTACGACAATAAAATCGTATTTGGATCAGCTAGAGATACAGGAGGAGTAGTTCGAAATACATTTAAATGGACAAATAAAACATTTACAAACTTATACTCAGCTGAATTAAAATCAGATGGAACAGTTGGTAAGCCAGAACGATTCGAAAAGAAAATCAATTCTAAATTTAATGAATCGACGCCAGTTTTTACAAAGGATGGGAAAACAATGTATTTCACAAGAAACAATTTTCTAGATGGTAAAAGAGGGAGAGATGAACAAAAAAACACACTGTTAAAACTCTATAAAGCTGATTTTACTAATGGTAAATGGACAAATGTAACCGAATTACCATTCAATAGTAATCAATATAGTACAGCGCATCCAGCATTAAGTAAAGATGAAAAGAAACTCTATTTTGCATCCGATATGCCAGGAACTTTAGGGCAATCTGATTTGTATAGTGTAACTATTAACAGTGATGGGAGTTTTGGGAAACCAGAAAATTTAGGATCAGCAATTAATACTGAAGGAAGAGAAACTTTTCCGTTTATCTCAGCAGATAATGAGCTCTATTTTGCCAGTGATGGACGACCAGGATTGGGAGGACTAGATGTGTTTGTATCTAAAATTAGTAATGATGTAACTTTTTCAGCAATACAGAATCTTGGAGCCCAATAAATAGCAAACAAGATGATTTTGCTTTTATCATTGATAACGAAAAAAGAAATGGATTTTTCTCATCTAATAGAGAAGGAGGAAATGGAAACGATGATATCTATCGATTTACCGAAATCAGAAAATTGCTTTGTGAGCAGGTATTAAAAGGAATAGTCTCCGATTTTGAAACTAACAAAATAGTAAATAATGCTAAAGTAATCTTGTTCGACGAAAAGTTTAAAGTAATAGGTGAAGTAGTGACAGGAGCAGATGGGAGCTATACATTTAATGTAGATTGTGGCAAAAAGTACCATATAAGAGCTAGTAAGCAAGATTACGAAACCAAGGAGCTTACAGTTGCAATAAAAACGGTAACAGGAGAAACTAATGTATCAGTATCTTTAGAAAAAAGAATTAAACCAATAGGTGTAGGAACTGATTTAGCAAAGACGCTTGATATTCCGATTATCTATTTCGATTTAGATAAATCATAACATCCGTAAAGAAGCAGCTTTAGATCTAGAGAAAATTTTAGAGTAATGAAGCAATATCCAACTATGAAACTCGATATTCGTTCACATACTGATAGCCGACAAACGGCCAAATATAATATGGCATTATCAGATAGAAGAGCAAAATCAACATAAAATGGTTAATAAAAAATGGCGTCGATCCAAATAGAGTAACTGGTAAAGGACATGGCGAAAGTCAATTGTAAACGATTGTTCTGATGGTGTACCATGTACAGAAGCTGAACATCAAATGAACAGACGAAGCGAATTTATTATCGTTTCGATGGAATAATATATTAGTACATCTAATAAATACCACTATTTACAAACAATGCTTTTTCTTAATTAAGAAAAAGCATTGTTTGTTTTATGTCAATGTGTTTTTCTATTAATAAATATTTAATAAATGCATTATAAAAACAAAATAAACACTTTGTTTTATTGGTTTTTATGGTAAATTGAATGATTTTTTGAGTTAAATTTGAAAATAATGTTATTTGTAACCTGTTTTTTTTTAAATTTATAGTTATTAAAAATATCAGATATGACTGTTAATCAAATACTAAGCACGAAAGGAAAAGAAGTTTACTCAGTACTTTCATCAACCACCGTTTACGAAGCTTTAAAAGTAATGGGTGAGAAAAATATTGGTGCCATCTTAGTTATAGATGGAACAGAGTTAAAAGGTATATTATCGGAGAGAGATTATGCACGAAAAATTGTGCTGAAAGACAAATCTTCAAAAGAGACTTTTGTTCATGAAATTATGGAAAGTAATGTTATTACAATAAGCTTATCCGATAGTTTAGATTCATGTATGGAATTAATGAGCAGCAAAAGAATAAGGCATTTGCCAGTAGTGGATAATAGTATTGTAGTCGGAATTATTTCTATAAGTGATGTTGTGAAATCAATAATAGAAATTCAAAAAGACACCATTAATCATCTAAATTCTTATATATCACAGTAAAAAAATGAACTAAATGCATATTGAAAAATAACCCAAAATTAATCGGGTTATTTTTTTAAAATTATAATCAAATATCATTTTAAATAAAAGAATAGTAAAAAGCTTCCTTTTTAAGCCAAGTCTTATATCTTTGTAAACTAGAATAAAATCTAAAAACAATGAATAAAGATAGTAAAAGAAGCGAGGCGTTATTGTATCATTCAAAGCCTACTCCAGGAAAAATTCAAGTAGTTCCAACCAAAAAATATGCAACCCAAAGAGATTTGTCTTTGGCGTATTCACCAGGTGTTGCCGAACCGTGTTTAGAAATTGCAAGAGATGTAAATGAAGTATATAAATACACTGCAAAAGGGAATCTTGTTGCTGTAATAACTAATGGAACTGCGGTTTTAGGTTTGGGAGATATTGGTCCTGAAGCATCAAAACCTGTAATGGAGGGGAAAGGATTGTTATTTAAAATATTTTCAGATATCGATGTTTTTGACATTGAAATTGGAACAAAAGATATTGAAGAATTCATTCAAACAGTAAAGAATATTGCACCAACATTTGGTGGAATTAATCTGGAAGATATTAAGGCACCAGAATCTTTCGAAATAGAAAGAAGGTTAGTAGAGGAGCTTAATATTCCAGTGATGCACGATGATCAGCATGGAACAGCAATTATATCTTCAGCAGCTTTAATAAATGCATTAGAACTAGCAAATAAAAAAGCAGAAGATGTAAAAATGGTAGTTTCTGGAGCTGGATCAGCAGCTTTGGCTTGTGCTGATTTGTATGTTCTATTAGGAGTGAAAGTAGAGAATATTTTAATGTACAATAGTAAAGGGCTTTTAACAAAAAATAACCCTGCATTATCTGCTTTACAATTAAAATATGCTAAAGATATTGAACCAATTGGTTTAGAAGAGGCCTTAAAAGGAGCAGATATATTCCTTGGATTATCATCAGGAGATATCATGTCAGCGGAGATGTTGTTAGGAATGGCAGAAAATCCTATTGTTTTTGCAATGGCAAATCCAGATCCAGAAATCAATTATAACTTAGCGATTGCAACTCGTAAAGATGTTATTATGGCTACTGGTCGTTCTGATTATCCTAACCAAGTTAATAATGTATTAGGATTTCCTTATATTTTTAGAGGAGCGCTGGATGTGAGAGCTACTAAAATTAACGAAGCTATGAAAATGGCTGCTGTTAGAGCTCTAGCTTCATTGGCAAAAGAATCAGTTCCAGAACAAGTAAATGTTGCTTATGGAGCTACTAAATTAGGATTTGGAAGAGAGTATATAATTCCAAAACCATTTGATCCAAGATTAATTACTGTAGTTGCACCGGCGGTAGCCAAAGCAGCAATGGAATCAGGAGTAGCTTTAAATCCAATAACAGATTGGGAAAAGTATGAGGAAGAACTTTTAGCTCGTTTAGGAAACGATAATAAAATGGTTCGTTTGATTACAAACAGAGCAAAAATGGATCCAAAAAGAATCGTTTTTGCCGAAGCAGATCATTTGAATGTATTAAAAGCAGCTCAAATAGTATACGAAGAAGGTATTGGTTTTCCAATATTATTAGGAAATAAAGAAATCATTCTAGAGCTTAAAGCAGAATTAGGCTTTGATGCAGATGTAGAAATTATTGATCCTAAAACAAAAGATCAAGAAGAAAGAAGAAATCAATTTGCATCATCTTATTGGTCAACAAGAGAGAGACGTGGAATATCTTTGCTAGATGCTCAAAAATTAATGCGCGAAAGAAACTATTTTGCTGCAATGATGGTAAATGAGGGAGAAGCAGATGCATTAGTAACTGGACATTCAAGAAGTTATCCATCGGTTGTAAAACCAATGTTGCAACTTATAGAAAAAGCACCAGGAGCTTCACTTGTTGCTACGGCAAACATGATGATGACAAATAGAGGACCAATGTTTTTATCAGATACTGCAATTAATATAAATCCATCTGCAGATGATTTAGCAAAAATTGCTATTATGACGGCAAAAACGGCAAAAATGTTTGGTGTAGAGCCAGTAATTGCAATGGTTTCATATTCTAACTTTGGATCTTCAACAAACCCAGGAGCGTCAAAAGTAAAGAGAAGCAGTTGCTTATTTGCATAAAAATCATCCAGAATTAGTTATAGATGGAGAAATTCAAGCAGATTTTGCTTTGAATCCTGAAATGCTACAAGAAAAATTCCCTTTCTCTAAATTAGCAGGTAAAAAAGTAAATACACTTATTTTTCCTAATTTAGAATCAGCAAACATTACTTATAAATTATTGAAAGAGCTTAATAAAGTAGATTCAATAGGTCCAATAATGTTAGGAATGGGTAAACCAGTTCATATTTTTCAATTGGGAGCAAGTGTAGAAGAGATGGTAAATATGTCGGCTATCGCAGTTATAGACGCCCAAGAAAAAGAGATTAAAAAGAATAATTTAATTAAATAATAAGGTGTAAATAAGTATTGTTTATAGTTGTCGTATTTTTACAGGTGCTGCCTCCCTAACAACAGGAGCATGTATTAACCTT
>NZ_JBXBAV010000155.1:0-15885 GCF_056783245.1 Flavobacterium sp. TC780
AAATCCTCCATCAGAGAGTGTTTTCCAATAGGTTTCGGCTATATTGCCATTATATAAAGGTTTAATACTAGAGTCTGTCGTTTCGTTGTTGTAATTAATTTTAAAAGCAAATAAGTCTTTAGGGTCACTATTCTGTTCTAAATTATCTATTTTGTTTATTTCTGTTAGCCAGCCTCTTATATTATAACTATAATTAACATTTTGCAATGGATTTCCAATATTGTTCCCTACTTTTTTACTTATAAGTTGGCCTAGTTCATCATACTCATTATCGGCAAGCAGCTGTACTATGCCTCCATTTATCTGATGGGTATGGGTAAGCAGACGATCTTGTGGGGAGTAGGTAAATTCTTCTTTTATGACTAATTCTGCTGCTCCTGACATTGGCTTGTGCTTGGTAATGGTATATTCTGGTTTCCCTGTAAAATCCAGTTTACTAGAAGTAGTAGTATAGTCCTCCCAAGTAATTTTGAGTATACTATGTATTGGTCTGGCTTTACTATCGTAAAAGGTACTAGTAGTTTCTCCGGTAATAGCAGAAGCAAGTCCTAGCGCTCTAGTCCAACTGCCTGTTGATAATCCTTTTAGCATTAGCCAAAACATGCTGCCCTTCAACTGCTGTAGGAACTGTTGCTGCATTAGGATAGACATAATTATCATAATAATTTACGGTTAGGAGCGTGAAACTGTTGGCTCAATAGCATTACTATAATTTACAGCGATTCCATCGATAGTACCAGAAGTTTGTTTGGTTTCGAATAAAACAGCAGCTGTATTTTGAGCATCCTGCATGGTTTTTCTACTTGATGCATTCGCGGTTGAATTTAACCAACCTGTATAAATTGGTCTACTAAAAGCATCATATTTGGTTATTAACCAGCCTATCGGCTGTATCCTCTTTAAAAGGAGAATTTACAGGTCCTGTAGCCACAGGACGATCTAGTTTGTCATACACTATAAACTCCCATTGCTTGCCAGGTAATTTTTT
Organism: Flavobacterium sp. TC780; assembly: GCF_056783245.1. Taxonomy (NCBI): domain Bacteria; kingdom Pseudomonadati; phylum Bacteroidota; class Flavobacteriia; order Flavobacteriales; family Flavobacteriaceae; genus Flavobacterium; species Flavobacterium sp. TC780. The sequence goes on from NZ_JBXBAV010000155.1 coordinate 989, forward strand.
TTCGACCAAACGATTGCTATTGTCATATTTGTATTGGTAACACAATCCGTTTAAGGCTTCTTCGGTTATAGCTCCGTCTGCCTTTGGCGGAATTACATAGGTTAGATTTCTATAGTTATCATAAATATAATACGTATCGTGTTTTATACCTGATTCGTAGGTTCTTTTTAAAACGACCTGTCCTTCTTTGTTCTTAAATTCTTCTGTTCCTACTTTTGATCCTGGAGCTAGTATTCTCATCGTAGGTAATGGTTTTATATAACTCACTGGCGGCATAATTTCCGTTATCCAAAAAAGCAATTTCATACAATCCCAATCCTGCATTCCAATTTGTTGTTGTTTTATATAGTTTTACTTCACTAGCGGTATTGGTTTGGTAATCGAATTTAATTTCGTGGCCTCCATCCTTAGCCCATGCATTTCCTGGAGCTGCTTGTTTTAATACACGGCTTAACGGAGAGGATTCCAATTTCTTTTCTGAAAAAGGATTGGATGTGTTTTCGTATTTCTCCGTACTATAAAAACTAATGGTATTGGCTGCAGCTTGGGCCTCATAAGCCATATTAGACGATGTTGCGCCATATGGTAAATATTCCTGTGTTTGTCGCCCAAAAGCATCATAGCCAATGTGGGTAATAATATCTTTACCTGAATTAGATTGCTTGTTGGCAATTTGTTGCATTGGTCTGCCTAGTCCATCAAAATAAGTGATATTGGTTTGAGCTTGATCTGCTGATGGGGTTTCAAGAGCGTTTATGGTTGGTTTCTTATAAGCAGTAGTTATAATATAATTGTGATCTAATGAAGGCAATAGTATATTATCACAATCAGGACTAGTTCCTGGTAGTAATGGGCAATTATCGCTATTATCTCGAGTGTAATTACCTCCAGGACTTGTACACTGCTGCACAAAATTTAAAGGATCTCCTAAGCCATCTTTATCATTATCGGCATACCATTTTGTGTTTGGATTAAGTGAATCATCAGCATCGTTACAATCCGTATTGTTTGTTACATAGCCTGCTGGTATAACACTATAATAAACTGAAGCAGCCGGATTACCAAAACCATCCCTGTCTGCATCTTGATAAAAAGTCTGCGGAGCAATATTGGTTATATTTGCGGTAGCATCGTTATAATCAGAAGCATTACTAACGTATCCCTCTGGCTGAATACAACTTTTTGTTGTAACGCTGCTAGTACCAAAACCATCTCCATCTGCATCACGGTACCAAACAGTATTTGGATTAAGAGATGCAATAGTGTCATTACAATCGGAAGCATTACGAACGTATCCTGCTGGTTGAGTACAGCCTATTGCCGTGGTTGTATTAGTACCAAAACCATCTCCATCTGCATCATGGTACCAAACTGTATTGGGGTTAAGTGAATTATCGGCATCATTACAATCGGTATTGTTAGTTACATAACCAGCTGGCATTACACTGTAATATATCGTAACTGCGGGATTACCAAAACCATCTGCATCTGCATCTCTATAAAAAGTCTGAGGAGCAATGTTGGTTATATTTGCTGTAGTATCATCATAATCTGAAGCGTTACGAGCGTATCCTGCTGGTTGAGTACAGCTTGTTTTTGTACTGGCATTAGTACCAAAACCATCCCGTCTGCATCGCGATACCAAACCGTATTGGGATGAAGCGAGCCATCTGTATCGTTACAATCTGCATTGTTGGCTACATAGCCTGTTGGCATAACACTATAATAAACTGTAGCTGCGGGATTACCAAAACCATCGCCATCTGCATCTTGATAAAAAGTCTGCGGAGCAATATTAGTTATATTTACAGTCGTGTCATTATAATCAGATGCATTGTTAACATATCCTGCTGGCTGAATACAGCTTGTTTTTGTACTGGCATTAGTCCCAAAACCATCCCCATCTGCGTCACGATACCAAACTGTATATGGATGAATCAATGCATTGGTATCATTACAATCGGCATTGTTGGTTACATAACCTGTTGGCTTTATGCTATAATACCCTATAATCGAAGGGTTACCATAACCATCTCCATCTGCATCTTGATAAAAAGTCTGCGGAGCAGTATTAGTTATATTTATAGTTGTATCATCATAATCTGATGAGTTACGTACGTATCCTGTTGGTTGGATACAGCTTTGCGTTGTATGGATTTGCATTCCAAAACCATCTCCATCTGCATCGTGGTACCAAACTGTATTTGGATTGAGTGATGCATTGGTATCATCACAATCGGTCATTATTGGTTACATAACCCACGGGATTATACTATAATACACTGAAACTGCTGGATTCCCAAAGCCATCTTTATCCCATCGTTATAAAAATATTGTGGAGGAATATTAAGTATTTTCGGATTAGTATCGTCATAATCATAATTATTATCCATATAGCCAGAGGCGGGACTAATTCGGTCTTCAGTTCATAATCGGATCAGTGTTTGCGCCATACCCATCCTTGTCTCTATCAGGATACCAGTAATATATTTCGGGTGGAGGAGTCATACCAGTGTCTTGAGCATACCCCAAAAACCTACTATTTGTAATATTATTAAAAATAAAAATTTCTTATTCATCATTCTTAAATTATTGATTTTTATAATGATATGTGTTTTGCTTCAGTATATTTCCTTGTTTATCTTTAACAAACTGCAATCTGTTAAAGCTATCGTAGGTGTAGGTAGTTGTATCTCCTTTAGGGTCTGTAATGGTACTTACTCCAACTAATGGGATATAAGTGTAGGTGGTAACCATTGCATGGGCTAATTCTGGTGCATTTCTGATACTATTTAAAGCACTTAATAAGCTCGCCACATTTCCTTCGTTTGAAGCCGTTTGAGCAGCTGTGATTAAGCCTGCAGGAATACTTGCGTAAGTACTATTTTCTATCTTGGCTATAGGCAGGGTTTTATTATACCCCCAAATATAGCATACTGACGTACCTCCTTCAGGGGTATATTGCTGAAGATTGCCGTTTGTTTTATCAATTAAATTGTATTTAATTTTGTTTTCAAGGGCTCCATCACCTTTGGCAGACATTGTCGTTTTGGGAGCAATTAAATCATCTCCCCAATCTTCAAATACGGTTCTGCTTGTTGATATTTTAGAGGTTACTCCATTTTTTTTGATTGCTAATTCTTCTTGAATGGGCTGTGTTAACTGATGTTGATTATTTGATTTTAATTTATTGATAATTTGCAATTCTCCCAATGTTAATGGAGGGGTTAGTGAATTTGAACTAATAATATCATCAGGATAAAATGTCTTGTTTATGATTTCTTCGCCTTTACTATTGGTCTTATTAATTTGCGAAGGCAACAATGGATTGTTGTTGTAAGTGTATGATTCTGTAGTCTCTAGTGGAGCAATTTCATTAAGATAGTTAATGCTTTTTGAGAATGTTGGTCTGAACCATTGTGAGCCAATTGAATAGATAATATATGCAATTCCTGTGATATTAAGATGACCATAATTTCTAACTTCTAATATTACCCCAAAGTCTGGAATAACAGAAGTTCCAAAGCTTTCATATTCATTTATTTTACTTTCTATTATTTTAAAACCAGTATTTGTTTTAGCATAAGTGTCTGCTTGCAATAAATTTCCGACTTTCCAACCAAATACTTATCCCTTTTATCAATCATTTTTCCATTGCCTTCTAGATGGTTTTCAAGATCATCATGCATAAAATTTGCTAGATAAGTGTATTCCGTTTTGCCATTATTGGTTTTATCAATAGGGTCTATATCAAATTCCGTAACATTTTCATAGGCTACAGTACTTTTGCTAAGATTGACTGATGGCAGTTGAGATTGACTTGAAATTTTATAGCTATTTGAAAACCCATAAAGTAATTAGATTCAATAAAGAAAGGATAGTTCATGCAATACCCACTTGATTTTTTTGTTGAGAACCTGTTGTAATCAAATTCTTTGATTAGATATTTCCGTTAGCATCAGAGGTGATGATTTTTTTAATTCTTAATCCACCTACACTTTCTCCTTCACTTCATTTTCCTTTTTTTGGTTCCAATTTATAATTACTGTAAAACCAAATGTTGAACGAGGATAACTTTGCTTTTTTGCTTCAATTATATATTTACCATCGGGTATTACTAATGAAGTTTGTCTACTGCCTATTGTCATATTAAAATTAGGATCTGTAACACCGTAAATTCTAAAAGTGAAATGAGCATCGGTTGTAGAAATGTTTTCACCTGTGACTCCTTCAACATTTATAAACACTATAAAGTCACTTACTCTATTTTTAATTTCGAAATCGTTTGAATAAAAATCTTTTAATTCAGCTGTTGGATTTTCTTCTAAATGAGAATAGGGTTCTCGCAAATCTTTAGTAGGAGGCTCTAATAATTTATTTTTCGTTCAATAGGTGTAAAAGAGAAATATTGTCAAGCTTGTTTACGATAAGTCCAACTTGATTACTTTCATAAAAAAAAGCCCTGCTCCCTCCAGTTGGGTATTCTATTTTTGTTAGTATTCCAGCTTTGCATAGTGTTCATTTACAGCACGATATTGCCGATCCCAGTATTACTTCAAAACCCAGTTGTATTGTAAAGAATTTTAGGGATTAGAGAATTATTATCCCTTTCGCCATTATAATAGCCCCAAGCATCCTGAGCATATGACGTTTTATTTGGAAAATCCACCGGGTCATAAGAGAACTTAAAGGGCGGTAACTTTTGCCCCAATGCATTTTCTTCTTGGACTGAATTTAATTTTAATCTATAACTACTACTTGAACGATCGCCTATACCCAATTAAACTTAGTATCGTGGGAAATAAAATAGTCGTAATTAAAGCTGTATTTTTTTAACAATGTAGTACCTGTTTTAATAGAAATACTTCCTAAAGCTTTTGTTTTAGGAACATCTAACCGCTCTTCTATTTTGTTTTCAAAAATGACTTCTTGAGATTTTGAAGTGATTTTATTGATGTAAGTTTCTTTAATTGTTTTTTTTATATAATTTTCGTCTTTGTGATTTAAGTCTATTGAGTCACTATCATAACATTTATAAATACTGCTTTCTGTTTTAATGATTTCATCATAAAAATCACTTTCTTGATAGAATAAATTGATAAGGTCTTTTTTGGGACTTTCAATTTTTACTAAAAACCATGATGATATATAATCGGTATTACTGGTTTGACCAGTAATACCCACTTCACTATTATAATTGTAGCTGGTGAAGCGAACTGTCTTTCTACTTGGGTTCTGTTATCTGTATCGTTTGTATTTCCAAAATAATATTTAATTCCTTTTTCGTCTGTAAAAATCCATGAAGAAATAGTGTTGTTAGCATTAAAAACAGGCGTGATTTTAATATTGCTAAAAGGAAGCTGTATAAAAGACTGTGTACTTTTGTTATAATGAAAACGACCACTATAATTCAGGAAACTAAACGATAAAACTATCTGGTTCATAATCTCTACTGTCTAAGGAATTAGTGTACTCATTCGTAAACATGGGGTCACTAATTTTGGCACGAAACTCAGTCACCGTTTGATTTGTGTACATATAACCACTTGGAGAATCGTCTGGCAATTGTTTTATAGTTCGGGAAACAACTCCGCCAGCATTTAAATTCCAGCCTAATCCTACTTTAGAGGCAGTTTCCTCTACTTTTATTCCACCAGAATAATAAGATAATGAAATTGGAATTTCTAGTTGGCCTTCTTTAAAATTATAGATAGGAACGCTAATATCTACAAGGCCAGAGTTTAATGACACAGGCTGGTCAATATATTTTCCTAATGAAGCAACTTCAGCAGAAGGAGGTTTGACTTGTAATACGTTTTGAGCAAAAAGAGTATTACTTGATAGTACAAACAACAAAAATAAGATTATGAATTTTGTTCTCATGAATGTTTTAAAAATTAATTTATTATATATTCTAAATTCGTTTGCTTGAAAGCTAATTCAGGCATACTTATTTTATTTTCCTCTTCTTATTACTTTAATACCATCCGTATGCACATTCGTTTTTATGTTTACCACATAAATTCCTTCGGGATATTGGCCTAAATCAATAGGAACAGTTCTATCAGTAATAGGGAATTGTTGTAGGATGCGACCAGCCATATCAACCACTGTGGCTGTCCCTTTTTCATATTCATATCCTATGATGATATTGGTAAATGTTACTGCGGGATTAGGAATTGCCTCTACATTTGTTTTTACTTTTTCGAGTTTGGTTTTGTCTTTTAGTTTGACTACCCAAAAATCATTTCCGCCAATACTTCCGTTTTTATCTTTGGATGCATCAGAGTTGGAAGTTCCTGCCATAAGATAACCGCCGTCTCGGGTTTCTATGAGTTTGCGTAAAATGTCTTCTCCTGCGCTTCCTACTGTTTTCTTCCAGAGTTCTTCGCCTTTGTCATCTATTTTTAAAGCGATATAATCATTGATTCCTGCTTTGTCTTTATTGATAAGATTAGTGACTTTTCCTGTCAGACCTGTTGTAGGATGTTTGTTCTCACTTTGAGCATAACCTCCAATTAAATACGTATTGTCTTTGTTTTCGACTAATGAAGTCAGGATATCTACTTTTCCAAAATCATAGGTTTTACTCCAAATGACTTCGCCTTTTTCGTCTAGCCTTAGTACCCAATAATCGGTTCCGTTTCCTACCATGCCGCCCAATGTAGTAAGTGGCTGGGTGCTGTTAGAATTTCCTCCTGCAATATAACCTCCATCTTGTGTTTGGTGAATGACATACAACTGATCGTCTCCATTACTGCCATAGGTATTTTGCCATTCTATAACTCCAACAGCATCAATTTTTATAACCCAATAATCTCCTATTCCTTTATTGGGTTCAGTTTTATCTCCGGATTGTGGCGAATTAGAATATCCTCCTAATATGTACCCTCCATCCTTGGTTTGTTCCATGCTTCGAAGTAAATCGGCATATTGACCGCCATATGTTTTTTGCCATTCTACAACTCCTGCCTTATCCAATTTTACAATCCAATAATCCATGTTACCACGGCTTTTTTCTGATTTAGCATACAAGTCTGGTTTGGCATCTAAAGGTTGCGGATCGTGTAAGTTGGTATTTGCAGGACTTGAACTCGAGGAACCTCCTAGCATATAGCCGCCATCTTTGGTTTGGAAAGCACATAGCAGCTCATCCTGACCACTTCCGCCAAGGGTTCGTTGCCATAATTCTTCGCCTTTGGCATCCAGTTTTATAACCCAATAATCGGCAAGACCTTTAGAGGGATCTTTTTTTTGAAAATCTTTAGGCGAACTTGAAGTACCTGCGAGTATGAAACCACCGTCTCTTGTATTTTTTATACTTTGTAGTAAATCAAAACCGCTTCCTCCAAAGCTTTTTTGCCAATCCAGATCACCTTTTTCATCCATTTTCCAAATCCAATAATCTAAATCACCATGATTGTCATCGGTCTTGTTTCCTGTTTTACTTGATAATGAACTGCCTGCGAGTATAAAACCATAATCGGCTGTAGGTTGTGCATCAAAAAGATAATCGGCATGTTTACCTCCATAGGATTTCTCCCAAAGAATATCTTGGGCTTGTATCAATAATGGGGATAATAAGAAGAGTAATAGGTAGTTTTTTTTCATATTTAAACAGGAATTAAGATAGACGGTTGTGGTATATGTTATTATAGTGTTAAATAGATAAAATTTGCGCAATATAGGTTCGATTTTTAGAATATACAATACCTACTTTTAGTGATTTTGCAATATAATCATCAAAAAAAATGTATACCTACTGATAATTAAACAACTATCAAAGCATCATAACAGATAAAAAGTATGGAATTATCAAAAACAATCGATGTTACTAGGAAAAACCGCACAGTGTTTTTAGCAGTACGAAATTAAGAATGCCATATTTTGTTTTAATCAAAAAGCCCCCTTTACTGATTTAGCAAAGGGGGCTTTTAGTGGAATTTATAAATTAAGATTCAATTATTTCTTAATGAATTTCTGCACATAGTTGGCTTTATCGGTAACCACATTAATAATGTACATTCCTTTTATAAAATCACTTACATTAACTTGATTATTATTAACTTCAGTATGGATTGATTTTCCTGAAATATCATAAATGGCTACACTCAGTATAGTATCTTCTGTTTGAATAGTTAGCATTTCGGAAACTGGATTAGGGTAAATTGCTAACTTCAGTTTTCTGAATTCGCCAGTAGTCAAAGAAGAAGTAGTCGTGTTAACGACAATTGATTTTTCTACTATTTTTCCATTAGAATTAAAACTGATTACAACTGTAGCTGTTCCTGGAGATTGAGCTGTCAAAACCAACTCTTCATTAGTATTTATTACTGCCGAAACAACCCCTGAATCGCTATTTGATTTTACAGATTTTACAATTGCTACAGCTAAATTATCTGTATCTGAAACTACCGTTTTTAAATCAATTACCATAGGTTCTTTTACTGAAACCTGCGAAGGCAAAGTAGTATTCACTACTGGAGCTGAATTGTCAGGAAAAACTGCTAAGGACGGGAACCAGTAGTAATCATCTAAAATTCGGGTATTTGTTAAGACTCCTGTATTATCATAAATATGAATCCAGTTTTTTTGAAAATGTGCTCCATATCCATTTTCAGTTGTATTTAGAATTATATTATCAGAAACTGGGTCAAGACGTAATGCTGCTCCATATGGTATTTGTTTGTAAGTAGCTGTTTGTCCAGGAACTTTTGCGAAATCGGTATCAAAGGTTTTTGAAGTAACATCAAATTTTACAATTCTTATTCCGCTTAACCAGAATAAAGCGTTTTGTTGGTTGCTGTAAGTAAAACTTCCAGCATTCCAAGCTCCAAAAGATCCTGAATATTTACCAGTTGTTGGAATTGCATATTCTGTTGTTGTAAAAGTTAAAGGGTCAATATTAATTAATTTTTGTCCCTGAATTCCCCATACACTTCCATCTTTGGCTTGAACAACTGAAAGGAATCCACCAGAAATGGTTTTGATTGCGGTATTGGTATTTGGATCAATGACCATAATTCCTGCATTCTGCCTTACAGCAAATACATATTGAGAGGTACGAATCATATTTCCTGTTTGCACAGAACCAGCTGTACCTGCTATTACATTTCCTACCTTCATATTAGCAATATCAAAGAGAAAAATTCCTGTTGATGTTCCTATATAACCAGTATTTTCGTTGACACCAACAAAAGAACGTCCATCTCCTCCTCCAATATTATCAAATTTGGCGATTCTCTTCATGGTTTGCGCATCGGCAACAACCAATCTTCCGCCTGGTGTATATTGAGTATCCCCTTTATCTACTGCTTGTTTTGAAATAAAATAAAATTTATCTCCGTAAATAGTACCATACTGAGTGGTTGCTCCAAAAGCTTCATTGTCATTAGCAGCGCTATAAATTCGATAGTTTATATTTTTGTCATTAATAAAATTAATAGACCCATTTGCATGCCCGAACCATTCTTCGTTGACCATAAAAAATCCATTGGAGTAATTTATTGGTGTCTGATAAGATGTAACTGGAATAAATGTTGAAGAAATGGGAAATTGAACATTATTTGGTTTATAATTCCAAACATCCCAAGATCCATTTTCTAAAGTGCGCTTGGTTGCTCCTAAATCAAAACTAGCAAAATCAGTATCAGTTGTATTTTTTGCCCAATAAGACCACTTGCCATTAATCCACCCAGATTGCCAATGATCATCTGTATCTATAACTGTATATTTATCAAAATCATAGCCAGTAGTTTTTACTATACCATTTAAAGGATAAAAAGGATAGGTAACATTTGCATCTTTGTAAAGTCCGATTGTTTTTACTTCGTTTAAGTCAAAGCCTAATCCTCCTATCTCAGTTCCTCCACTTGGTGCTCCCTGATATAGCAAAGAGAAAAATCGGCGATCTGCTTTTGCTATTGCTTTCAGCATATCTTCACCTGTTGCTGTTCCATCCCATCTGAACCCCCAGATTAATGCATCAGAATTTTTACCATCATTCCATTGTACTACAAATGCAGCCTGATTAGAACCTGTACCTACCCAATATTTAATATCATCGAAAGTTGTAGTATTGACAGCACTTTTTTTAGTTTGATTTGTAGCTATCGCGTTTTGCTTATTATCATTTCGAGTAATATCTAGTGCTGTTATTTGTGCCTTGGCAAAAAAAGCAAACAAGAGTATTATTAAAAAATAATGTTTTTTCATGTTGTATTTAATTTAATTATTTTTTTAGCATGTTTGGGGGACTTTTTCTTTGTATTATTTTTATAGGTTTATTTAAGGTATAGATCGTAAGCTCCTGATACTTCTGTAGAAACTTCTCCTAGCCAACCAGCTTCCTGATTGATTCCGGTGTATATTTTTATGAAATCTATTCCAGGTAGTTTTATATATTTTCCGTTTTTATCAACTGCCCAAGAGATATCAATATTAGAACCTTCATCATTATTCGGCGCATTATCTGCATATCCAAAATCAAAAGATTTCCCTACCCAATAGTTTCCTGTACCGCTCTGATCGTAAAAATTATCTTTTATTTTTGTTCCTTTAAGGGTATATGAGGCTTCAGAAATCCATAATGGATAATAACTTTGATTATGAAATGTATTTTGTGTTTTATAGCCTGAATTTCCCTGATTGTCCTGCCATTTAATATATTCAACATCTGCTTGCCAAAAATCATCACCTGCAACTGGCTGCTTGTTTGGATCTGGTTTAAAGTAAGTAATGCTGTAATTTTTTACTGTAGTATTTTTAAAATATTCACTTCCTGCTATTTCATACCATTCGTCTTCATCGGGTTTTCCATTTTTATTTTTATCATAAGCCACTAAAATAATCCCAGGCTCACAAGATCCAAAGCGTTCCTCATTGGCTTCACTCCCAAAAAATGCATTTCCCAAAACCTTAAAATCACGACCATTCATGTTTGGAATCGTATGATCAAAACCAAATACAACATAACCTCCAAACCCTCCTAATGATATCATACTTGAATTTGGTCCAACAATTGCCTTTTTTGCTGCATTGATAAGATTTGCTTCGGTATTCCCAGGTAAATATTCTGGAATTCCGTTGGTAAACTGACCTATGGCAGGGCGAAAGTCAAATACATTTGAGATATATTTACTGTAGTTTCCAGATTCTTTGGTTACGTTTATAGCCGTTTTATAGGTCTTTACAACTCCATTAGTTTCTACTTTTAAAGTCAGTGGATAATTCTTTAAATACGGACTGATGAAGTTCAGCTCTGAACTTTGTGAAATTACAGAGTCATTTATACTCCAGGTTAGTTGCGAATTGGCTGATAAATTTGGATTAATATCCAAAACTTTAAATCGATTAATCGTATATGATTCTTTAAGTATTTCGGTAGAATTTTCATTCCCCAGATCTTCTTCTTTGTCACTTTCACATGCAATAAATCCCAGCAAGAAAGCTGAAAGCAATGTGATTTTTAAAATTTTAAAAGGGTTCCTTTTCATATTTGTGGTATTTTAGTTTTAATTATAAAAGCAATATGTAGAATTATATTCCTGCTGTAGTTTTCTATTTAATAGACGTTTCTTTAGAAGTAAAATAATAGACGGAGCTATTAATAAAATATTTAAGACTATAAAAAGAGCCATCTTTAGAATGGCTCTTTTGGTATTGTAAATAGCTCTTCTTAATCTACTCGTTTTACTGAAAGTTTGTCTAAACAAAAGTATGCCGCAGTATTGATTCCGTATGTTGGATCTGAATCTGTTGAAGCCATTTGGAAAATAAGATATTTTACCTCTCCTAAATTAGCCAGTTTAATTGCAGTTACATCAATCCAGCCTGTTGGCATTACAAGAGAAGATCCTGTATAATTTGCTAATGAATGCGTGATTGGTGCTGAAATAACTCCATTTTCATCAACTCCATAAATTAATAATTCGAAATGATCCCCAGAAACAAATTTCTTTGCAAAACCATCTCCATTTAAACAACCATAGTAAGGCCATGGGTGCATATTTATTTTCAATCCTTTTACTTCGTATAATCCAGTGTTTCCGATTTTAATCCAGTTTGAGAAACCAGTTTCAGTAAAAGTAGTTCCTTGTGGATTTTTTGGATCTAGATAACTAGACCAATAAGCTACAATATAAGGATCTCCTGTTGTTCCTGGCGTTCCTGGTGTAATGGTAGAAGAAGTATTGAATCCGCTTCCAGCCATAGTTCCCCATTGGTGAGGCACCCAGCCATCTGAACCGCCTAAAGCTGCTCCAGAACCGTAATCTTTAATATCATTTACATTGGAAACAATAAATCCATCCCAATAGTTATAGCCTGCAGATGTAGCGGTATGCGAAAATGTAAAGATATCTACATTCAGTTTTGTATTAGATACATAAGTGTTTTCCCAATATTTACCTCCTGTTGTAGTAGTTCCGCTTGCTAATAAAGCATTGGTAAGATTAAGGGTTGTTGTTGTTCCTATTGCAGGATCAGCGAGGATTCTTTTAGTTGATGCGTTTGTACTGTTAGTTACTGCATTTGCACTTCCATCAATTAAAGCATCATCTTCGTTACTACAGGACGAAAATCCTAAAAGCAAACCAACGGTCAAAAAATAAATTACTTTTTTCATTATTTATAAAATTTAGGGTTAATATTCTGGTTGTATAGCTTTAGAATGGACCTATTTATTTAAACAAATAGGCCTGTTCTAATTTATTTGTTTTTTGGAAAATTTAAATCTTCGGCCTGCTTAAAATGGCTGGTTACTAAATCTGAAGCACCAATTTCTGCAAATGTCGAAACGTATACTTTAACAAAATCAATTCCTGGTAAATGAACTTTTTTTCCGTTATTATCTACAGCCCAGCTGATATCTATTGATGGGTCTTTGATACCTCCATACCCCCACTCAAAAGTTCCTACATTATACGTTGTACCTTCTCCATCACTTACATCTTTTACTGGCAAGTATATTTTTGTTCCTTTTAGAGTATAAGATTCTCCTATCCATTGTGGATAATAATTATAGCGTCTCCATTTTTTTGTTTTTGTAATAAAACTGGATGCATTTTTATTGTCTGTCCATTTAAGATACTCTTTGTCAAACTGCCAGTCTTTTGTTCCTGCTACGGCTGGTTTATCTGGATTTGGTTTGTTGTACGTAACTTCATAATTTTTGATAGTAGTAGATTTATGATGTTCACTTCCAGCGATTTCGGTTCCCATTCATTTTCATCAGCAATGCCATTTTTATTCGCGTCATAGGCAACATATATGCTCACAGGAGAAAATTTTAAGCTGCCATTGTTCTCATTCATAGAAATTGTGAATCGCGGATTTCCATAAGCATTTATGACTGTATGATCAAATTTTGTAACGATAGATCCGCCGAAAGTTCCTAATCCAATATCATTTCCTTCTATAAGATCTAACTGAATTTGTGCCAGAACTTCTGGTTTGGTAGTAAATTCCAGATTGTCATTATTATAACTTGGAGCAGGTAAATAATCAATAAGCGATAATGCTTTTGAAGTATAGGTTTTACCTGTTTCTGAAACTGTAACTTTTGTAGTGGCTTGTTTTATCAATTTACCTAATGTTAAAGTTAAATCTAGAGTATAATTGGCTGCTTTAGGTGCTATAAACTGTAAAGTCTTAGTATCTCCAATAACAGAATCTTTTACTGTTCCGTCAGCATTGTTTACTTTTACTGTCCATTTGTATTGCGCAATTGCATCTGTACTATTTTCAATAGTAACTACAGGATCTATGGCTACTACATATATATCTATTTACTGCAAAATCCGAAGCTAGCTTTAATGTAATAACAGCTTCTTTTACTGGTTCTGGTTTAGGATCTTCGGGTTTTGAATCGTCATTACTTACAGCTATAAAAAGCGCCAATAGCTACTATAAACAGACTATATTTTAAATACTTTTTCATATACTTATTATTTTACTTTTTTTAAATTGTATTTTTTTAATAAATGAAGATTTGCTGCTCCTGCAAATTTGGTAGCCATTGAAGATTGTTGATGGCAGAGTCCCATTGGTTCACTAACACAGTTTCTATTTGATAAAATTAATTCCCGGAAGATTTACTTTTTTTCCGCTTTTATCTACTGCCCAGTCTATATCTATATTAGGGTTAACAGCATTGGCATATCCCCATTGCCGGAGGTGTGAAATTCCATAAGGTAGTTTGCCCCGGACGTGCCGTTACAAAATCTACATTGAGTTTTGTTCCTTCATATGTAACTGTATTTTGAGCTGCCCATAAAGGATAATATTCTTTTTTGGTTTTCATCTTGGCATGTAATAGGACTCCGATTGATTATTTTCGCAAAAAATATGCTCACGATCTGAAAACATATCATTTGGTCCTCCCACTACTATAGGAGTCTGCAGCTTTTTTATGATAGATAATTTTAAAATCTTTTATTGTATTTCCTTTTGTATGCTGACTTCCTATGATCTCGTACCATTCATCGTCGTCTGGTTTTCCATTTCCATTTTTGTCATAGGCAACATATATTAATCCAGGTGCTGGCGGATTAGCTTTATCAGTTAAATCACCTCCATACACTTTAAAATCACTTTCTCCCGGTACATTTATAACAGTATGATCGAAACCTACAATAATCAAGCCTCCAAATCCTCCCAAGTCCAACTGATACCCTACATTGGTTTCATTGATTCTGCCTAATGCAGTTCGTACAACATCTTCTTTTGTAAATCCAACTTTATATAAATCGTTGGCAAACATACAGGAGCAGGATTTGTAAAGTCAAAAATGCTTGTTATATATGGATTGTAATTTTTAGTGTCGTTGGTTACATTTACGATGGTTTAGGTGCTGCCTCCCTAACAACAGGAGCATGTATTAACCTTAGCAATACGTG
>NZ_JBXBAV010000156.1:0-697 GCF_056783245.1 Flavobacterium sp. TC780
TGCGGATGATGGTGCAGGCAACAGCACAGTCCTCGACAACACAGGGACGACGGTTAAAAATGCTGCTGGTCAAGAAGCACTGTACGGTGCGGACAAAGCAGAACTGAAAGACGGTACTGACATCAACACCACGACTGCGAAAGGCAACACGGTGACTGATGGAACCAATACCAACACGACGACGGCTGGCAGTAACAGCATTAGCGATGGCACCTCGACGACGACAGTGGGTGCAGACAGCATCACAGTGGGTGCAGGTTCCAACCCAATCGTGATTAATGGCAAAGACGGTGTGATTACTGGCTTAACCAACACGACTTGGGATCCAGCAACCAACTATCCGGGTAGCAACCAAGCGGCAACCGAAGGCCAAGTCTCTGATGCGGTGGGTGGCTTAAAAGACACAGGTTTCAACATTACGACCCAAAACGTGGGTGCAGCAGCAACAGCGGCTGACAAAGTGAAACTTGGAGAAACAGTCAACTTCACCAATACCGACAAAAACTTGGTGGTGAGTACCAATGCGGACAACCAAGTGGTTTACGACTTGGCGAAAGCAATTCCCGTGACATCAGTTGAGACTGCGGATGATGGTGCAGGCAACAGCACAGTCCTCGACAACACAGGGACGACGGTTAAAAATGCTGCTGGCCAAGAAGCACTGTACGGTGCGGACAAAGCAGAACTGAAAGACGGT
>NZ_JBXBAV010000157.1:0-13238 GCF_056783245.1 Flavobacterium sp. TC780
AGGTCATAGCGATTTTTTCTTTAAAGTCATCAGCTAGTTTTTTAGAATTAATAATCAATAACCCCTATACTCCCAAAAGGAATAAAACCAGAAATACACTTAATAACCCAAAAATAAGAGGAAATTAACCTGCGTTTTTGAAATTTATCAAAGTTAGAACTCATAGTTTGCTTAAATTATGTGGTAAAAATAATAAAGAATTTCATTATTTGAAGTTAATAACGGCCAAAGTTTTAACTTTCGTACAAAAATGTAAATTTGCGAACTTATTATTATTGTGACTGTACCTTTGAATCTCCGTCACTTTGAACCTTTGAACTATAAAAATGACTTGAGTAAGCGAAAGCATGACTCCATTAAAAATAAAATTAAAGTAGGGAATGAAATACAATCCGATTGAAATAGACGCCAAATGGCAAAAATATTGGGCAGACAATAAAACTTTTGCAGCCGAAAACAACTCAGAAAAACCAAAACATTATGTACTCGATATGTTTCCTTATCCATCTGGAGCAGGATTACACGTTGGACATCCACTAGGTTATATTGCTTCTGATGTGTATTCTCGTTTTAAAAGACATCAAGGGTTTAATGTTTTGCACCCAATGGGCTATGATAGCTTCGGATTGCCTGCTGAACAATATGCTATACAAACTGGTCAACGCCCTGAAGACACTACTCGTGTAAATATTGATGGTGGTGTAGATAAAGAAGGAAAGCAAATTGCTGGATACAGAAAACAATTAGATAAAATAGGATTCTCATTTGATTGGGACAGAGAAGTTCGTACTTCAAATCCTGATTATTACAAGCATACACAATGGATTTTTATTCAATTGTTTAATTCTGGCACAATAAAGTTTCAGATAAAGCCGAAGATTTTGACTTTAATTTCTATTTTCGAAAAAGAAGGAAATGCAACTGTAAATGCAGTTTGCGATGATAATATTGCAGGGTTTTCGTCAAGCGAATGGACATCGTTTTCATCTGATGAGCAACAAAAAATCTTATTACAATACAGATTAACTGATTTAGCAGAAACCGAAGTAAACTGGTGTCGCGTTTAGGAACTGTTTTGGCAAATGACGAAATCGTAAACGGTGTTTCTGAGCGTGGTGGCTATCCTGTAATCCGTAAAAAGATGACACAATGGAGCATGCGCATTTCTGCTTATGCAGAACGTTTGTTACAAGGTCTTAACGATATTGACTGGAGCGAAAGCATCAAAGAAAGTCAACGTAACTGGATTGGAAAATCAGTTGGAGCATTAGTTAAGTTCCCAGTTTTAAGCAACAGTTCGCAAACTGAAGCAATTTTAAACCTGAAACCTGAAACTAACAATATCGAAGTATTTACGACTCGTCCAAACACAATCTTCGGGGTTACATTTATGACATTGGCTCCAGAACATCCTTTGGTTGCTGAGATTACAACTCCAGAACAAAAAGAAACTATTGAAGCCTATATCGAAAAAACAGCGAAACGTTCTGAACGTGAGCGTATGGCCGATGTAAAAACCATTTCTGGTGTATTTACTGGTGCTTATGCTGAACACCCTTTTACAAAAGAACCAATTCCGGTTTGGATTGGCGATTATGTTTTGGCAGGATACGGAACAGGTGCAGTAATGGCGGTTCCTTGTGGAGACGAAAGAGATTATGCTTTTGCAAATTTCTTTAAAGGTCAAAACGGAATGCCAGAAATCAAGAATATTTTTGCAAATGTTGATATTTCTGAAACAGCTTACGGCTCAAAAGACAACGTAGAAATTGCAAATTCTGATTTCTTAAACGGATTAAACTATAAAAAAGCAACTCAATTAGCAATTGCTGAATTAGAAAAAATAGGACAAGGAACAGGAAAAACCAATTACCGTTTGCGTGATGCCGTATTTTCACGTCAGCGTTATTGGGGAGAGCCTTTCCCTGTATATTATGTAAATGGATTACCACAAATGATTGAGGCGCAACATTTACCAATTATTTTACCTGAAGTAGAGAAATATTTACCAACCGAAGACGGATTGCCTCCTTTAGGAAATGCAAACGTTTGGGCTTGGGATACTAAAACCAATACTGTTGTAGATACTAATTTGGTTGATAACGTAACGATTTTCCCATTAGAATTAAACACTATGCCAGGTTGGGCAGGAAGTTCATGGTACTGGATGCGTTATATGGATGCGCATAACGAAAATGAATTTGCAAGTAAAGAAGCTTTGGCTTATTGGGAAAGTGTTGACTTATATATTGGTGGAAGCGAACACGCAACTGGACATTTATTGTATTCTCGTTTTTGGAATAAATTCTTAAAAGACAAAGGTTTTGCTCCAACTGAAGAGCCATTCAAAAAACTGATTAATCAGGGAATGATTTTGGGAACTACAGCTTATGTTTACAGACTTGAAGGTACAAATACATTTATTTCTAAAAACAAAATTGGAGATCAAAACGTACAACCGATTCGTGTTGATGTTCATTTCGTAAATTCTTCTGATGAATTGAATCTTGAAAAATTCAAAGCTTGGAGAGAAGATTTTAATAGTGCCGAATTTATTTTTGATGAAAACGGAAAATACATTGTAGGTCGCGAGGTCGAAAAGATGTCGAAATCATATTACAATGTAGTTACGCCAGATGATATTTGTAATGAATACGGTGCTGATACGTTACGTTTATACGAAATGTTCTTAGGTCCATTAGAGCAGGCAAAACCTTGGAATACAGCAGGAATCTCAGGAGTATTTGCGTTTCTTGAAAAAACTATGTCGTTTGTATTTTGATGATAATGGTTTAGTTATTACTAATGACGAACCAACAAAAGACAACTTAAAATCGTTACATAAAACCATTAAAAAAGTGGTAGAAGATGTGGAGAGTTTCTCTTTTAACACTTCTGTTTCTCAGTTTATGATTTGTGTAAACGAATTGTCTACACAAAACTGTCATTCTCGTGCTATACTTGAGCCTTTGGCAATTGTAATTTCGCCTTATGCACCGCATATTGCGGAAGAATTATGGTCATTATTAGGACATTCAACATCTATTGCAGCTGTTACCTTCCCTACTTTTGAACCTAAGCATTTAGTAGAAAGCAGCAAAGAATACCCAGTTTCGTTTAACGGAAAAATGCGTTTCACTATCGAATTACCTTTGGATTTAACCAAGGAACAAATTGAAGAAATCATTATGAAAGACGAAAGAACATTAAAACAATTGGATGGTAAAACACCTAACAAAGTAATTATTGTTCCTGGAAAAATCATTAATTTGGTTGGATAATAGATGCACTGCGGTGCATCTCTACAAGATATAAAAAACAAAAAAGCAAGTTCTGTGAAATTACAGAACTTGCTTTTTTTTATTTACAAACTATTCTTAAAATCTTATCTTGGAAAAAGATAAGGCGCAAGAGTTACAATAATAATTCCGTCATTGTTTGCTTTTGCAGTAGATTCTTTTACTACTTCTCCGCCAACATAGATTTTAGCAGTTAATGTTTGGTCCTTAACGCCACCATGACCGCTTGCACTGAATGTTATTCCTGGAACACCTGCATCAGCAGTAATTTGTTTAATCCAAGGAAGACTGGTAACATCTTCATTTAGTGGACTTCCACCTTTATCAAAATAAATTGCGCTAAGTTCACCAGTAAAATTTCCTGTTATTTCATATTTCACATCTCTTGATTTACTGACTGGTTCTGATTCATTATCCTTGTCGCTACTGCAAGATACTGCTGTAAAAGCAAGAGTCAATACAATCGCTAGAGTTTTCATAATTGATTTCATAATTAAATTATTTTAATAATTAATATTGGTTCCTAGCAAAATTACACGCTTATTAAAAAGAGGACAATACCTGATAAAGTGTAATTTGTCCTACCTGATATCAGGTAAAAAATCGAAAAAAATTTTGAGGAAAATTTAATTTTAATATTTTTGATAAAACACAATTTATGACTAAAATAGGCTTTTATTTATTCCTTATATTCTTCTCAAGTACCACTTACTCACAAGTTATACTTTCGCTAGATGACGATAGCGTATATATAGACAGCATTTCTAGAGTAACCAAGAACACTCAATCTGACAGTTTAAAAACGCTATACAGTTTTAGATTATCTAAATTGTACCTAATGGTTCAGGACATAAAAAAATCTAAAGAATATTTACGAGAAGCCAATAAGTTAAAGGCGAAATCCCCTTTTTTAAATGATGTTTCTATTTATTATAATGCTTTTAGTTTTCTAGAAAAAGGCGATGCAGATGGCTATGAAAAGACACTAGTTGAAGCCAATAATAAATTAAAAAAATACAACAATCCAGAAGCCTATAGATTACGCGCCATTATACTCCAGAATTATGGCATCATGCAACAACGAAAAAACAATGAAAAGGGCTATATGAAAATATTAGTTTATGAAGCTATTCCTGTTGCAAAGAAAAGTGGCGATTATGAACTAATAAGTAGCTTATACAAAGCCATTGCTATTATTTTCATGAATACGAATGAGCGTGAAAAAGCAAATGAATATTTGAATGAAGCACAAAATTACATCGAAAAAGCGACCAAAAAATCACCTACGCTGACAGAGTCAAAAATGGAAACATACATTATCAATGCTGAAAATCTAGTAGAATTGAAGCATTTTTATGATGCGAAAAAAACATTAGATAAAGCATATTCGAAATTATCTAAATATCCAGAATCTAATCTTAACGATTCTTACTTTTATGCAGAAGGAATATATTACGCGAAACAAAACCAACATCCTAAAGCTTTAGAAAGTTATGAAAAAGGAATTAAATCAGCTCAAAAGCATCAAAACCATATTGCTTTAAACCGATTAAAATTTGCAGAATATGAGGTTCTTTTTAAATTAAAAGATTACAAAAAAGCCAAGCAAAACCTGGAATATCTCATAGAAAACACTCCTTTTATTGTAGATAAAAAAAACTACTACAATGAATTAGCAAAAGTTTACAATGCAACCAAAAATCCTGAGAAAGCTTATTTCTATTCCAACAAATACAATACCGTAAATGACAGCCTGAACAAATCTAAGTTTCAGAATGAAATTGTAGAACTTGAAGCAAAATATAAAAAAGCCGAAAGTGAGAAAAAAATAACACTGCTACAAGCACAAAACGATAGAGCAGCCTTGTTAGCAAATAACAATCGCTTAAACTCTATTCTTTTTGGCGTGCTATCATTCCTTTTATTCCTTACTGTTTTATTTTTATGGATATTAAACAAAAATCAAAAAAAATTAAGTTTTCAAAAAGAAGTTAATCACGAACAAGAATTAGCTGCTCTCGAAAACCAGAAAAAAACTATCCGTTTCAAACGCCTTGATAGAAGGTGAAGAAGTGGAGAGAAAGAGAATCGCAAGAGATTTACATGATGGTCTTGGTAGTATGCTTTCGGGACTAAAAATGCATCTGAATCTAGCAGAGAAAGAAAATGCTGCAGCTAAAGTAGAAATAGGAACTTTATTAGACAGTTCAATTAAAGAACTAAGAAATATTTCTCAAAATTTAATGCCCGAAAGTTTATTAAAATTAAATTTAGAAAATGCGTTAAGAGATTTATGCATAGCCAGTTCCAATTCAAAAACCAATATTGAGTTTCAGTATTTAACACAAAACCAGAGTTTACCTAAGAATTATGAAATCATGATTTACAGGATTATTCAAGAGTTATTAAACAATGCTCTAAAATACGCCAATGCATCTCAAATTCTGGTTTCTTGTTCTCAAAACCAAGATGTTTTTTTCATCACAGTAGAAGACAACGGAATTGGTTTTAATGCATCCGAAATAAACGATAACATAGGAATGGGTTTAAGAAATATTAAGAACCGTGTAGAATTCTTAAATGGAAAATTAGAAATTGATAGTAAAGAAAACAAAGGAACTGCTACCTACATCGAATTAAAAGTAAAACATGAAGACTTATAAAACTGTTATTGTAGATGATCACCCGATTGTGATCTCAGGAGTTTCGGGACTACTCTTAGATTTGGATAAAATAAAGCTTGTTCAAACATTAGAATCTGGGGTAATACTTCTTGATTATATTGAAGCCAACAAAGTTGATTTAATTTTAATGGACATTTTTTTACCCGTAATAAATGGTATCGATTTATGCAAAACAATCAAGCAAAAACATCCAAAAGTGATAATAATCGGGATGAGTAGCCAGTCTGAAAGAAGCTTAGTTATGCAATTTATCCAGAATGGAGGAAATGGCTATATTCTCAAAAATGCCTCTTTTGAAGAGTTTAAACGCTGCATTTATAAAGCTATCGAAGGCGAAATCGTGTTTAGTGATGAAGTAAAAACAATTATTAGCCAACCACTATCTGATGATTTAGAACACATTCCGAGTCTCAGTCGTAGAGAAAAGGATATCGTTATACTGCTCTCCAAAGGAAAATCGACTCAAGAAATTGCCGATGAATTATTCTTAAGTTTTCTAACAGTACAAACACATAGACGGAATATTCTGCAAAAATATAAAATGAAAAATGTTGCTGAATTAATGACACATCTCCTTAAAAATAACCTTTTAAACTAAACACAGCTTTTAAAATGACAAAATGACATTTTTTAAATTTGGTTCAGAAATTGCTATTTATCTTATAACTTTAAACAATAAACTAAAAAACAAAAGATATGGGAATGAGTTATTTAATTCTTGCTGGAGCGATTATGTTATTTAGCTGGTTAGTTAGTTCAAGACTAAAAAGTAAATTCGAACAATATTCGAAATTGCAATTACAAAACGGAATGACTGGTGCTGAGATTGCCGAAAAAATGCTTGCTGATAACGGTATCCGTGATGTGAGAGTTATTTCGACACCAGGTCAGTTAACAGATCACTATAATCCAGCAGACAAAACGGTCAATTTAAGTGAAGCTGTTTATAACCAGCGTAATGCCGCTGCGGCTGCTGTTGCTGCCCACGAGTGTGGACACGCTGTACAACATGCTGTAGGCTATGAATGGTTAACAATGCGTTCTAAATTAGTGCCAATTGTAAGTGTTGCTTCAAGTTATATGCAATGGATTTTACTTGCAGGTATTTTAATGCTTAAAACTTTTCCACAATTATTATTAATTGGGATTATCATTTTTGCGGCAACAACTATATTTTCGATTGTGACTTTGCCTGTAGAATATGATGCGAGTAATCGTGCTCTTGCTTGGTTAGAAAGTAAACGAATGCTGACACAACAAGAGCAAGCTGGCGCAAAAGATGCCTTAAAATGGGCTGCAAGAACCTATGTAGTAGCCGCTATTGGTTCGATTGCTACTTTATTATATTATGTCTCTATATATATGGGAGGAAGAAGAAATTAATGAGAAAATGTTCCAATTAGGAAATAAGATAATTGCTCGAAGAACTAATTTTATAAAACCTTGATAGATTTAAAAATTTATCAAGGTTTTTATTTTTACTATATTATGCATTTAAAAAAACCTCTTAGCATAAAGGTACAGTATCCTATAAGATAGATAGCAACAAAAATTAATCATATACAAGGTTAAAAAAAACTGCAAGATTCATGCATTTTCTAATTTCCTAATTGACAGATTATCTCATTTTAAAATTGACCAAATACCAAATTGAGACATTTACTAATTACAATTGACTCCTTATGGCATTTACAAACATTTCGATTATATTTGCAATTCGATTGAAAGACAATTTTTAATATCAATTTTATACTTAAAATGAAACATACTAAAGTTAAAGACTTACTAAACGGTACAAAGACGCTTCAGGAAGTAAATGCAAAAGGTTGGGTGAGAACATTTAGAAACAATCAATTTATTGCGCTTAATGACGGATCTACCATTAATAATATACAATGTGTTGTTGATTTTGAGAATACACCAGATGAAACTTTAAAAAGAATTACTACTGGTGCTGCGGTTTCAGTAACCGGGACTTTGATAGAAAGTAAAGGTGCTGGTCAGAATGTTGAAATTCAGGTTGCAAAATTAGAAATATTAGGAGATTCGGATGCCGAAAAATTCCCGATACAGCCAAAAAATAAACCAAGCTTAGACTTTTTACGCGAAAATGCACATTTACGTGTACGTACAAATATGTTTGGAGCTATAATGCGTGTTCGTTCCGTATTATCATATGCAGTACATAGCTATTTTCAAGAAAAAGGGTTTGTATATGTAAACACACCAATCATCACTGGTTCTGATGCTGAAGGTGCTGGAGAAATGTTTAAAGTTACCGCTTTACCTTTTGACAACCCTCCAAGAACGGAAGATGGAAAGATCAATTACAAAGAGGATTTCTTCGAAAAAGAAACAAACTTAACCGTTTCTGGACAATTAGAAGGAGAAACTTATGCAATGGCTTTAGGTCAAATTTATACTTTTGGACCAACTTTTAGAGCCGAAAATTCAAATACTTCTCGCCATTTGGCTGAGTTTTGGATGATTGAACCAGAAGTTGCCTTTAATGATTTGGATGACAATATGGATTTGGCTGAAGATTTTATTGAGTACGTAATTAAATATGCGTTAGACAAATGTCAGGATGATTTGAAATTTTTAGAGACTAGATTACTAGACGAAGAGAAATCAAAACCTCAGGCAGAAAGAAGCGAAATGGCCTTATTAGAAAAATTAAACTTCGTATTAGAAAACAATTTCAAACGCGTTTCTTATACTGAAGCAATTGATATTTTAAGAGAATCAACTCCAAATAAAAAGAAAAAATTCCAATATATCATCAACGAATGGGGAGCTGATTTACAATCAGAGCACGAGCGTTATTTAGTGGAGAAACACTTTAAATGTCCGGTAATTTTGTTTGATTACCCAGCAAATATCAAAGCATTTTACATGCGTTTGAATGACAACACAGAACCAGGAAGAGAAACAGTTCGTGCAATGGATATCCTTTTCCCTGGAATTGGAGAAATTGTAGGAGGTTCTGAAAGAGAAGAACGTTACGACGTTTTAATTGAAAAAATGAAAGCACTAGAAATTGACGAAGAAGAATTATCATGGTATTTAGATACTAGAAGATTTGGTTCGGCAACTCACTCAGGTTTTGGTTTAGGTTTTGAACGTTTGGTATTGTTTGTAACAGGAATGACAAACATACGTGACGTAATTCCTTTCCCAAGAACTCCTGGAAATGCAGAATTTTAAAAAAAATAAAGTTTAAAAAAAATGTTTTAAGTTTCAGGTTTCAGGTTTGTACAACTTGAAACTTGAAACTTTGAACTTTCAAACAAAAATAAATGCTAAAGCAATTTTTAAATTTAAAATTATCTCAAAAATTATCTCCTCAGCAAATTCAGCTGATGAAGTTAATTCAATTGCCTACGCAAGCATTTGAACAGCGTTTATTAGAAGAAATGAACGAAAATCCAGCTCTAGAAGCTGGAAAAGAAGAAGAGTACGAAGCAGATGAATTTGCGAATGAAGAGTACGATGACTATGATGACGCAGAATCTGACAGAATCGAAGCAGACGATATTAACATTGACGAATATTTAAGTGACGACGATACTCCAGATTACAAAACTCAAGCCAATAACTATAGTGATGATGATCAAGAGCGTGAAACTCCATTTGCATCACCAGTTAGTTTTCATCAAGATTTAATCAATCAGTTAAATACTTTTATATTAAGCGATGAAGAGCGTGAAATAGCTGAGTTCTTAGTAGGAAGCATCGATGATATGGGATACATACGAAGAAGTATTCCAGATATTGTAGATGATATGGCTTTTACGCAAGGTATTTATACCGATGAAGCAACGGTTGAAAAAATGCTACATGTAATACACGAACTAGAACCTTCAGGAGTTGGCGCACGTGATTTACAGGAATGCTTATTACTACAATTAAAACACAGAACTCCAACAGAATATGTAGAATTGGCAATCGACATTATCGAGAATCAATTTGATGCTTTCACCAAAAAGCATTACGACAAACTGTTACAGAAATACAATGTTTCGAATGAACAGCTTAAAAAAGCAGTTCATGAAATAGAACGATTGAACCCAAAGCCAGGAGGCGCATTTACAGGAAATAATAAAGTTACTGAAAATGTCGTTCCGGATTTTGCAATCCGCATTGTTGATGGCGAGCTTGAATTAACCTTAAACGGAAGAAATGCCCCATCACTACACGTTTCCAAAGATTATCAGGAAATGATGCAGACCTATAAAGATTCTCGAGATAAATCGACAGCACAAAAAGATGCAGTACAATTTATAAAACAGAAACTGGATTCAGCTAAATGGTTTATAGATGCTATTCGCCAACGTCAGGAAACATTATATGTAACCATGAATGCGATCATGCATTATCAGGAAGAATATTTCCTAGATGGTGATGAAACCAAACTAAAACCAATGATTCTTAAGGATATTGCCAATATGGTTGGATTAGATATTTCGACTATTTCGCGTGTTGCAAATAGCAAATATGTAGAAACTCCTTATGGAACGAAACTGATAAAAGAATTCTTCTCAGAAGCGATGAAAAACGATCAGGGTGAAGATGTTTCAACTTTGGAAATCAAGAAAATTTTACAAAATACAATTGAAGAAGAAGATAAAAGGAAACCGCTTCCAGATGATCAACTTGCTGAAATTCTAAAGGAAAAAGGATACCCTATTGCCCGAAGAACTATTGCAAAATACCGTGAACAACTTGATATTCCTGTAGCAAGAATGGTAAGAAAAATGTAATTCTTTATATTTTAAAATATAAAAACCCGACAAGTTCAAGAACCTGTCGGGTTTTATTTTATATAAAAATTATTTATTTATACTGACTTGGCAGAACTGTAACCTTAAACAAAAATGCTTTCTTTTTGTCATTATAGCTATAAACCAATGTAAAATCATTTTCCCTAAAAACTTCAAGTCCTGGATTTGCTTTGGCTGTACCTAACAGACTCTTTTCGATTTCTTCGTGTATAACTGCTACATCAGCTGTTTGTTTTTCTACATTTAGCAATGTTAAATTATACTGAACAACTTTATCCTCATGCAAACTTACACTGTCTAATCGAATTCCTTCTTGAATTGTTAATGGGCAATTTTTATTATACTTCCCTACCAATTCTTTCACTTCCGTTTTTACCTCATCAGCACTTTCATAAAAATAAAACTGAAAGAAGCCCACCAAAACAAGTGCAATACCAATTGTAATTATTAACCAAATATTCTGTTTCCTTTTACTTTCTTTTTCTTGCATTGCCTCTTTTATAGTTTTATAATATTATTTCAGAATATCAGAAGATAACAATCTATTTTTCCTGATTTTTTTTCATTGCATTATAATATGGCACGACTTAATGGCTCATATTCTTCCGTTTCACCAAGCATAACCAATTTGTCATTATCTGTCTTACGGAAGCTATAATTAGCCAGATTCCCTGTTCTTGTACAAACTGCATGTACTTTGGTTACATACTCTGCTGTTGCCATAAGGCCTGGCATTGGACCAAAAGGATTTCCTTTAAAATCCATATCTAATCCTGCAACAATTACACGAATTCCTTGATTAGCGAGATCATTACACACTGTAATAATTTCGTCGTCAAAAAATTGAGCTTCATCAATCCCGATAACATCACAGCCTTGTGCTAGAATAGCAATATTAGCAGCTGCAGGGACTGGTGTTGAACGGATTTCGTTTGCATCATGCGACACAACCATTTCGTCATGATAGCGGGTATCAATAGCGGGTTTAAAAATTTCGACTTTTTGTTTGGCAAATTGAGCACGTTTTAATCTGCGGATTAGCTCTTCGGTTTTACCGAAAACATTGACCCACAAATAACTTCAATCCAACCAAACTGTTCTTTGTGATTTACTGTATTTTCGAGAAACATTTTGTATTTTTCTACCTTTAAAAATGAATAGTTTTCATTACTTTGTACAAGTAATAAATCAACATAAAAATTCAATACTTTTTATGTTTTTCAAAAGTAGAAAATTTTTATCAAATCGAAGATTCAAGAGCACTTATTTAAATAAATAAAAAGAATATTGCACAATGTTTCTTTCATTTTTTGATTTCACTCAAAAGAATACACATTAATAAACATGCCTAACTCATTATAATTTTCAAACGTTATGAAAAAAAAATTGGAAGCCGATTTAATCAGCATTGCACATCGAATTTTAAAACTTAAAAACAAGTCCGATATCAATCAATTATATCTTGAAACGCAGAAATTATATGAAAAATTAGCCGTTTTAAAATTTATTGATGAAAATTTTGAAGACATTAAACCAACTATTGGTCGTAGCCAAATAGATGCTACAATTGAAACTGCATTTGAAAAGGAAGAAGTAATTCAATCTGAAAAAACTATTGTAATTGAAGAACCAATTGCAAAAGAAAAAATCATTGTAAATGAAGTTCAAGAAGCTGCTATCGAAGAAATTCCTGAACCAATTGTAGATGAAGTAATCGAAAGCAAGACAGAAGAAATTATCGAAGAAAAAGTTTCTAGAAACTCCTGAAGCTATCCAAGAGATTCCTGAGCCAATCGAAAATGAGATAATCGAAAACAAACCTGAAGAGGTTGCTGAAGAAATAGTTGAAGAAACTCCTCAAGAAATTGTTATTGATGAACCAATTAAAGAAGAAAAAGTAGCAGAAGCTCCAATTACAAATTTTACTCCTTCATTCGATTTTACTCCAGAAACAAAAGATGAAACTCCAGAGAAATCTGATATTGTTCATATTTCGTTCGAAGATTTAATGGGTATCGATTATAGCAATGCACAATTTGTAAAAGTAGACAGTTTTGAAGCTACACCTCCTACTCCAACGCCACCTGCTCCTGCAGAATTTAAAGAAAAGAAGAAAGAAGTAGTAACAACAACAGCTGTTCTAGAAGAATCTAAACCTGTTTCTTTAAACGAAAAACTCTCTAAAGGATTCCACATCGATCTTAACGACCGTATTGCATTTACAAAACATCTTTTTGGAAACAGTCCTGAAGATTACAATCGTGTTTTAAATCAATTAATCACATTTGATAGTTTTGATGAAGCCAATGATTTCCTTGAAAATATGGCGAAACCAAATTATAATA
Organism: Flavobacterium sp. TC780; assembly: GCF_056783245.1. Lineage (NCBI taxonomy): Bacteria > Pseudomonadati > Bacteroidota > Flavobacteriia > Flavobacteriales > Flavobacteriaceae > Flavobacterium > Flavobacterium sp. TC780. Next base: position 13,113 of record NZ_JBXBAV010000157.1, read on the forward strand.
ACTGGGATGGAAAAGACGAATATGCAGAACGTTTCGTTGCTATTATCGAGAAAAAATTCTGATAAACACGATTCCAGAGATTTACAAGGTGCTGCCTCCCTAACAACAGGAGCATGTATTAACCTT
>NZ_JBXBAV010000158.1:0-18444 GCF_056783245.1 Flavobacterium sp. TC780
TTACGTATTGCTAAGGTTAATACATGCTCCTGTTGTTAGGGAGGCAGCACCTAAGAGATATTTGCCGACGAACTTAAACTAAATTATTCTGTTGTAATGTCCTGGATAACCCTAACAGTACATTCATCACTAGAAGCTGTGGGTTTAACTGCCGCTTTCGCAAAAGCGTTATCAAACAATAACATTAGTTGCAATGTTGTAGCTGCATTTTATCACGACCATATCTTTGTAAATAAAAAAGACACAAACAATGCCATTACTATTTAAATAAATTTTCTGAATAGAATTAATTAGTATTCGATGACAACAGATATCATAGAAATAAACAACTTCGTCGTTTTAATCGAGCAATCAAATGCTGATAAAACGATTATCGAAAAATGTGAGATTGATGGAGATGCTGTTGGTTTTGCTTTCTATGGTTCAGGAAATGTCGAATTAGAAATTACGTATGAAAACAATAGTATAATTATAAACAATACTACAGGAATTGCAATTTCATTTTTTGGAAACAGCAAAGTCGGATTTGCTCATAAAATTTCACCTAATAAACCATTGCAATCTATTAGCATATTTATGAAGATCAAAAATCTTAATATGCTACCAGAACGCGAAAGCGAAATCTTCTCTGAGTATTTACAACAACTCCTTCATCCTGAAGCCAATTTTGTAGAGGGCCCAAGTTTTTATATGTCTCCCGATATGCAAAATGCCGTCCAAAAAATATTCAATACCCAATATAAAGGAGACACAAGATTGATGTTTCTTAAAAGCCAGATAACCGAATTGCTAGCACATTTCTTTGCTCATCTTGGTGCCGAAAAAGAAAAAACCACTAACAAAATTGACCGTGATAAACTTTTTCAGGCAAAAGAAATCATGACCCAAAATATTGCTACACCACCCTCATTAAGTGAGTTATCTAAGCAAATTGGTCTTAACAACAACAAACTCAAAAAGAATTTCAAAGAACTTTTTGGCATTCCTGTATTTAAATACCTTCAGGAACAACGACTAAATAAAGCGCATGAATTGTTAAGCAATACCGACAAGAACATTCAGGAAACTGCTTGGTTCGTGGGATATGAAAGTTTAAGTTCTTTCTCAAATGCTTTCCATAAAAAATTTGGAGTACGCCCAAGCGAACTAAAAAAATAATTCTTTTCGAACAAATTTTAATTCTTTTAAAACAAACAACTGATAATCAATAGTTCTAATTTTATTTTGTTAACTAAACATCATAATCATGGAATCATTTATTATCGACACAAAAATAATTGTTTTATTATTTACTACATTATTAACCGGACTTCTGGCTGGAATCTTTTTTACTTGGTCTAATGCTATAACTCCAGGTATTGGCAGGCTTGATGATATTAATTATCTAAGAGCTTTCCAGAACATGAATCGTACTATTGTAAACCCATTATTTTTAGTGATAATTATGGGACCCCTATTTTTATCTTTTGCTACAGCTTATCTTTATAAATCCAATCATCTTTATATTTTCTGGTTATTACTAATTGCAGCAATACTATATTTTGTAGGCGTATTTCTGGTAACAATTATGGGTAATATTCCGCTAAATAATCTTTTAGATAAAACTGACTTAACCAATATCTCTCTGGAAAATGCTAGAAGTTTGAGAGATCAATTTGAACTTAAATGGAATAATCTGCATTTGGTTCGAACCATAACTTCGGTCCTATCATTCATCTTATTAATTATAGTGTGTTTATTTAGAAATAGTAACTTTTAATATTAAAATAAAATGATAAAAATTAGAGCAATTTTAGTCGGAGCGTTAATCTGGCTATTAATATTTAGTACTTTCAGTGTATTAAGTTATCTTCCAAACATTAAAAATTCAGCATTGCAGCAATTCTTGATTGTCGCACCATTAGTTATTCCATTTACAATTCTAGGTGCTTATATTTTCTATAAAAACGGAAATAAAACCAACGGATTCATTATTGGTTTAATTATAGTCACGACAGCTTTAATCCTTGACGTACTCATAACCGTACCTTTTACCATAATCCCGAATCAGGGAAATTATCATAGTTTTTTCACTAGTAAATTCCTCTGGATTCTTGTTGCAGAGGTGGTTACTATTGTATACTTTTATTGGGTATTAAAGATTAAAACCAAATTACAAAACATATAATTAGTTTTAAAATCTGTACAAACAATATAAAGTTTAAACAAAATATGCAAACATTCGATACTGTATTATTACATTCGAAAGCTACAGTAGCTTTTTCATTAAAAGAATAAAATTTATCATAGAAAGTAGTATATATAAATGGTTAAGTAATAAATAATTAAAATGAATATAATCTGTAAGAACTGTGATCAGCATTTTAAAGGGCATTATTGTAGTAATTGCGGACAGCCATCCGAAACTCACAAACTCGATTTTCATTTTCTGATGCATGAAATCCAACACGGATTAATTCATTTTGATAAAGGTATTTTATACTCCGCTAAACAACTTTTTACGCGTCCCGGAAATACCATAAGAGAGTTTATAGAAGGAAAACGTATTAAACATTTTAAACCACTTTCCTTGGTAATTATTCTCGCAACTCTTTATGGAGTTCTTTATCATTACTTTCACATCAACCTAATTGCGGATGCTCCCACAGATAGTGAGACACTATCGATAATTAATCCCAAAATAGCAAATGAATGGGTCGCAACTCATTTTTCATGGATAACATTAGCAACAATACCATTTTACTCATTGGGAACATATATCGCATTTAGAAAACAAGGATACAATTATATCGAATATTTTATACTCAATACCTTTAAAGCCTCGCAACGACTCTTTGTGCATATTGCTTTATTTCCGTTGCTTTATTATTTTAATGGAACTCCCAATATAAAAACGATAACCCAAATTCTATATGTTATAGATATCATATTAATATATTGGACAAATGTTCAGTTCTTTAATAAACTCACTAAAACCAAAGCTTTTCTATTATCTGTATTGAGTCACATAATATTCTTAGTTAGCTCTATATTAATTCTATCCATAATTATCTTTATTTTTAACAAATTATACAATTAATAACCATATTTTATGTTTAACATTTAAATTTTTAACGACCTAAACAAAATTTAAAACAATTCTTGATGAAAGTACTACTGAAATTTATGTTTCTCTTCCTAATTGTTCTCAACACATCAGCTCAACAAGCAAATGGCACAAAACCTGAAGATTCCAAAATGCTTTATGACATTCAGGACGATGTTTTAATTAAAACCAAAGATGGAGCATTAATTTCCGCAATTGTAGTCCGCAAAAAAGGTATAACGACACCACAACCCGTTATTTTACAATTTACAATTTATGTACGCGATCGAGATATTAAAGGTTTAAAAGAAGCCGCAGATAATGGTTATGTTGGAGTTCTGGCATATTCAAGAGGAAAAAGATTAAGTCCCAACGAAATATTTCCGTACGAGCATGATGGCAGAGACGCCTATGATGTTATCGATTGGACAAGCAAGCAATCTTGGTGCAACGGAAAAATCGGAATGTTTGGCGGTAGCTACAACGGTTTTACACAATGGGCATCGGCTAAAAAATTGCATCCAGCACTTAAAACAATCGTTCCTTATGTTGCCAACAGACCAGGAATGGGATTACCAATGGAAAATAGCGTATTTATAAATCCTAATTACGAATGGGCATTTTATGTAACCAATAATAAAACGTTAGATACTGTTGTTGGAGACGACAGAAAACGTTTCCGAACCATGCAAGACAAGTGGTGGAATTCAGGTGTTGCTTATCGCAAAATTGACAGTATTGATGGTACGCCAAATAAATATTTACAAAAGTGGTTATTACATCCTGGTTATGATAAATACTGGCAAGATATGGTTCCGTATAAAGATGAATTTGCCCAAATAAACATCCCTGTTTTATCCATCGATGGTTATTATAACGATTCCCAAATATCTAGTTTGTACTATTTAAGAGAGCACGTCAAATACAATAAAAACGCTGAGCATTATCTTGTTATCGGACCTTATGGCCATTTTGGTGCTCAAAAAGGTGGAGACCCTACCATAAACGAATATAAAGTAGATCCTGTAGCAATTTTTAATACCAAGAAACTAACCTACGAATGGTTTAACTACATTCTTAAAGGAGGTCCCAAACCTACCGTTTTAAAAGATAAAATAAACTATGAAGTAATGGGTGCTAATGAATGGAGACATGCACCATCATTAGAAAAAATGAGTAACGGTTTTCTTAAATTATATTTAACCAATACTAAATCGAAAGATAAATATCTATTATCAGATAAAAAACCAACCAAATCTGGGTTCTTACCTCAGGAAGTAGATTTTGCCAACAGAGAAATTAGCAATAATGACTATTACCCAGATCCAATAATTCGTAAAGAACTCGATACTATAAATGGCTATTTTTTTATAAGCGCGCCTCTTGATAAACCTATTTTGGTTAATGGTGCTTTTGAAGGCGAAATAAAAGCCCTTATCAACAAAAAAGATATGGATTTAGGTGTAGTATTATATGAACTTATGCCTAATGGCGAATACTTTCACTTATCCTATTTTTTGGGCAGAGCCAGTTATACAAAAGATATTACAACCAGAAACCAGCTTGTTCCTAACAAAATAGAATCTATCCCGTTTACAAATACCAGATTAGTAAGCAAGCAATTAAGCAAAGGAAGTCGATTGCTTGTAGTAATAAATGTAAATAAAAATGCTTTCGCCCAACTAAATTATGGAACTGGTAAAGACGTAAGCGATGAAACCATTAAAGATGCCAAAGAACCTCTAAAAATAAAATGGTATAACGATAGTTTTGTCAAAATTCCAATCTGGAAAGATTAGGAAAGACCTAGTTAGGTTTAATTATTTGTTACCATAGATAATCTATAAATGGGACACGGATAAAAACAGATTTTAAAATAATCCCGAAGCTTATAACGGGAGAAAATCCGTTTTATCCGCGTCCCTTTTTCCAGTCAGAGATTATTGTTTTTAACTAAATAAAAACAATAATTTCCTTAACTTCGTTTGCTACATAAAATCGCTGCAAATTATGGCATGGAATCCTGAAAAATACAACGAGTTTAAAACCCTTCGATACAAACCTTTTTTTGATTTAGCTGCCCATATTCTGAATAAGCCAAATATGAAAGTCATTGATTTAGGTTGCGGAACTGGAGAATTAACCCATATGCTATCCGAAAGACTTACCTATCCTTCTGTAAAAGGTATCGATTCTTCAAAAGAAATGCTTGAAAAGGCTAAAGAATTTGTTTCGATACAATTTGAACAGAAAACAATCGAAGAACAAATTAATACAGGAGAAAAATGGGATTTGATTTTTGCCAATGCATCAATCCAATGGGTAGATAATCATGAAGAATTATTTCCTAAAATTATATCATTATTAAACCCCGATGGACAATTAGCAATCCAAATGCCTTGTCAGAACGAGAATTTACTCAATCAGATTGTAATTGAATTGGTTCAGGAAGAACCGTATAAAAGTGCATTGAATAATTGGAAACGACTTTCTCCAGTGCTCACAATGGACGATTATGCCCAGATTTTATTCGAGAATGGAGGCACGGATATAGTTATTTATCAAAAGGTATATCCAATGATAGCCAACTCACATGACGAATTATATGAGTTCATTTTGGGTTCAACACTAGTTCCTTATTTCGAGAGACTAGAAGGTGCAGTTAAAGAACAATTCATCAAAGAATTTAAAATTCGAATAAAAAAGAGGTTTAGTAAAACGCCATCATTATACGCGTTCAAAAGAATCCTTTTATACGCAAAATTCTAAAAACATAACTAGAAAAAATATCGATATGAGTAGTAATCCAAAATATGTAGAAGCCCAAATGCTGATAAGAAAACCAGCATCAATTGTTTTTAATGCTTTTATAGACCCAAGTGTAACCAAAAACTTTTGGTTTATAAAAGGAAGTGATAAACTAGCTGTTGGCAAAAACATAATCTGGGAATGGGAAATGTATAACGTATCGACAACCGTTTTTGTAAAAGAAATTATCGAAAATGAAAAGATTTCAATCGAATGGAACGAACCTAAAACAACCGTTGATTTCGAATTCAAAAAAATAACTGATGACACCACATATGTAGTTATTAAAAATTATGGTTTTGATAAAGAAGGCGACGAACTCTTAAATATAATCAAAGATGCTACTGGCGGGTTTACTACAGTTCTCGACGGATTAAAAGCCTATTTAGAGCATAATATCAACCTGAACCTTATAGCCGATAAATTCCCTAAAGAAGCTTTTATCAAATAAAAAAAGACATTATCAAATCATATTAAAAAAATGAGCTCAGAAAACAATTATATAAAAGTGAATAAAGAATCATGGAACAGTCGGGTTGAGTCACATCTTAAATCTGACTTTTATGATTTAGAAGGTTTCCTAAAAGGAAATACTTCATTAAACAGTATCGAATTAGAATTACTTGGTGACATAAAAGGAAAATCAATTCTGCACTTACAATGTCATTTTGGTCAAGACACCATTTCTTTGGCAAGACTTGGCGCAACTGTTACGGGAGTCGATTTATCAGACAAAGCAATAGATGGCGCAAACAAACTTGCCAAAGAAGCAAATGTTGAAGCATCATTTATATGTTGTGATATTTATGATTTACCAAGCCATTTAAACCAGAAATTTGATATTATCTTTACTAGTTACGGAGCGATTCCATGGCTACCAGACCTCGATAAATGGGCAAAATTAATCTCTGATTTCCTTAAGCAAAATGGAAAATTAATCTTTGCAGAATTTCATCCAGTAGTTTGGATGTTTGATGATAATTTTGAAAAAGTAGGATATAATTATTTTAATTCGGGAGCAATAATAGAAACCCAAGAAGGAACCTATGCCGCTAAAGATGCTCCCATAGAACTAGAATATGTATGCTGGAATCATAGTATGAGTGAAGTTGTAAATAGCTTGATTAAAAACGGGCTAGAACTAAATTCCTTAAATGAATATGATTACTCTCCATATGATTGCTTCAATAAGACAATCGAGTTTGAACCAAAAAAATACAGAATAAAACATCTGGACAATAAAATCCCAATGGTATATTCAATAGTTGCCACAAAAAAGTAGTAAACCAAAAAATATAACTCATCACATTATGCAAACAACAATTGGATTAATTCTAGTAACCATCTTTCTATTCCTGGCAGGAATTCATATTTATTGGGGATTTGGTGGGAAATGGGGGAATGATGCCGCTATACCAACAACCGCAAACAATGAAAAAGTTATCAATCCAAAACTAAAAGAATGTATGGTCGTTGCAATTGGGGTAATTAGCCTTTCGCTTTTAGTTTTAATAAAATCCGAAATAATAACCTTTAGTTTGCCTAATTGGTTACAAGAATATGGCCTTTGGATTATTTCTATATTGTTTATTGTGAGAGCAATTGGCGAATTCAAATATGTAGGATTTTTTAAAAAAGTCAAAACCACAAAATTTGCACAAATGGATACAAAATACTTCTCACCATTATGCTTATTTATTTCGATTTTAGCAATAACATTAGCATTAACAGCATAATTTTTGTGCTACTTTTACATAGAATAACAATATAAATTGAAATCAAAAAACATGGAATTAATTACTATCGAAGAGTTTTTTATTATCGGATTATCGATAAGAACTACCAATGAAAATGAACAATCTGCAACAGATATTCCAGCGCTATGGAACAAATTTATGTCTGAAAATACAATCGAAAATATTCCAAATAAAATAGATAGCTCAATCTATGCTGTTTACACTGAATATGAAAAGGACTATACAAAACCATACACTACAATTTTGGGTTGTAAAGTTTCAAGTTTAGAGAATATCCCAACCGGAATGATTGGAAAAACCATTGCAAAAGAAACCTACAAACAATTTACAGCCAAAGGAAAATTAGCTGACGGTATCGTAATCCAGAAATGGATAGAAATTTGGAATACTGACCTCAAGAGAAAATATACTGCTGATTTTGAGATATACGGAGAAAAAGCATCCAATCCAGAAAATGCTGAAGTGCCTATTTTTATAGCTCTTTAGTTATTTTTCTAGATTCTCTCGCAGAGTCGCAAAGACGCAAAGTTTTAGTTCATATCATTTGTTTTTTGCGACTCTGCGGCTTTGCGAGAATTTACAATTACAACACTTATATATTAAAATAAAAAACAATAATGCAACCAAAACTAATTGAACACATAAAAAAGTACGTCGAACTAAACGATGAACAAACCCAATTAGTCCTGGCTAATATGAAGCCAATTACCCTAAAAAAGAAAAGTTATTTACTAGAAGAAAGACAAATATGTTCTTCACTTTATTTTGTAGAAAAAGGCTGTTTACGTTTCTTTTTTATCAATGATAAAGGAACGGAACAAATCACACAATTTGCAATCGAAAATTGGTGGATTGCCGATTATATGAGTTTTGACACACAATCACCATCACAATTTTACATTCAGGCAATCGAGAATACCGAATTATATGCTTTTGATTATCACAATCAGGAAAAAGTATTTAGCCAATTACCTCAACTAGAACGCTACTTCCGACTTATTTTGCATAGAGCTTATTCGGCTGCTCAATTGCGAATGAAGTATTTATACGATTTTACAAAAGAAGAGAGTTACCAGCATTTTATTACCAGATTTCCTGAGTTTGTGCAACGTATTCCACAATATATGTTGGCATCCTACCTAAATCTTACTCCAGAATATTTAAGCGAAATAAGAAAAAACACCTTTTAATTTCATTTCTTAAACCAGCTTAAGATTTTTCATTACTCCTATAAATATCTTTGTTTAATAATTTAAAACAAAGAAATCATGAGCAATAGAATTAAAATCGCACAAACCCAACCAGCAGCAATAAAACCATTATTGGATTTAAATACCTACTTAGACTCAACTCCTTTAACTCACACCCACCACGAATTAATAAAAATTAGAACATCACAAATAAACGGTTGTGCGTATTGCATCGATTTGCATACAAAAGATGCCCGTAAATATGGAGAAACCGAACAACGTATTTATTTATTGAATGCTTGGAGAGAAGTTGATTTTTACTCAGAAGAAGAAAGAGCAATTTTAGCTTTGACCGAAGAAATTACCTTAATAAGTAACAGAGGAGTTTCAGACGAAACCTACCAAAAAGCAGCTAATTTATTTGATCAAAATTATTTATCACATATCATTATGGCTATTATTACAATAAATGCCTGGAACAGAATTGGAGTTACAACTGAAATGAAACCAGCTTTAATTCGCTAAAATTTAAAATGTTTTAACCATTAAGATATTAAGCGCTAAACTTAATAGTCCTTAATTTCTTAATGGTTCAATAATACTATTTTGAGTATTTCGGAAAGTTTTTTTATTCATTTTAGATTAAAACCCTAATTTTAATATAACCAAAAAATTACAATCAATATTTTTTACATTATTATTTTATTGCCAAATTATCAGTATTAAATACAAATTTTAATAAATACGCAACATTAACAATTCTTCTTTTAATTTCATTGTATTATTCAATTATCTTTGTGATAATAAAATTATAGTATAATGGAAGAATGTATATCGGTTTTTGATATGCTTAAGATTGGTGTAGGACCTTCAAGCTCACACACCCTTGGACCTTGGCGTGCAGCAGAACGTTTTCTAGCTGAATTAAAAAGTAAAAATCTGTTTTCTCAAATCACTCGTGTTAAAGTCAATTTGTATGGCTCTCTATCTTTAACGGGAAAAGGTCATGCTACCGATTTGGCAGTTATGTTAGGATTAAGCGGTCAAGATCCCGAATATATCCCTATAAATGACATTGCAGGAATTATCAAATCTATCGAAGAAAATAATACAATTATCCTTGGAAACGAGATAACAATTCCGTTTTTCTTTTTGCAAGACATTGTTTTCAATAAAGAATTCTTACCGTTTCATGCCAATGGTTTAAAATTTACGGCCTACGCCAAAGATGATTCTGAATACGAGTCTATCTTCTACTCTATTGGTGGAGGATTTGTGGTAAAAGAAGAACGTGAAAACGCCAAAATAAAATCGGAGATCAAATGCGCATTTCCATTTCCTATACAAAACGCCGCAGAGCTTTTAAATTATACCATTGCTCAAAACAAATCCATATCGGAAATAGTTTATGAGAATGAAAAATCGATGCGTTCTGAAGAATTCATTAATAACGAATTAATGCGTATTTGGAATACAATGCTCGAATGTATGTACATCGGTTGCCATTCTGAAGGAATACTCCCTGGTGGATTAAATGTACGTCGTAGAGCATTTGATATGCATCAAAACCTCATCGGTTTATCTAATTATAATTCTCCACAAACGTGGTTGGAAGAAATAAGAAAAACTGAGGTTAAATTTCGTCAAATCTTAAAATGGGTAAGTTGTTTTGCACTTGCCGTAAATGAAGTAAATGCAGCCCTAGGACGTGTAGTTACTGCACCAACAAATGGTAGTGCTGGAGTAATCCCAGCCGTTTTAATGTACTATTTAGTAATCGAAAACCATAATGCTGGCGAGAAAGAAATCAAACAATTCTTGATGGTAGCTGGCGAAATAGGAAGTATCTTCAAGAAAGGATCTACAATTTCTGCTGCAATGGGAGGTTGTCAAGCCGAAATTGGTGTTTCGTCATCAATGGCAGCAGCCGCTCTTTGCGAATTAATGGGCGGAACTCCTGCACAAGTTTTGATGGCAGCCGAGATCGCTATGGAACATCACTTAGGTTTAACCTGTGATCCAATCGGAGGTTTAGTACAAATTCCTTGTATTGAAAGAAATACAATGGGAGCTATAAAAGCCATCAATGCAGCAGAATTAGCACTGGAAACAGATTCTAAAAATGCAAAAGTACCACTTGATAAAGTAATCGATACCATGTGGCAAACTGCAAAAGATATGAATTCAAAATACAAAGAAACCTCTGAAGGAGGATTAGCAATTGCCGTGAATATGGCGGATTGTTAATATGTGATAAGTATTCAGTTATAAAAAGAGTGTTCAGTACTTAGTTTGTGCAAACTGTGACTGAACACTCTTTTTACTTATTACTTTTTACAAAACACTGCAAACTGCGACTGAACACTAAAAACTGAACACAAAATTGTACACTTTTCAAAAGTTTAAACCAGAACGAACTTCCTAATCCCAATTCGCTCTCAACACCAATTGTTCCGTTTTGTGCTTCGATAAATTCCTTACTGATAGATAATCCTAATCCTGTTCCTGATTTATGACTTCCCGGAATTTGAAAAAACTTATCGAATACTTTAGACTTGTAGTGACTATCAATTCCTTTTCCTGTATCGACTACCTCAAAAACAATCTGATTCTTTTCTTTTTCAACTTAACTGTAATACTACTTTTTTCATAAGAGTATCTGATAGCATTCGTTAAGAAATTAATCATCACCCAAGTCGTTTTCTCCGAGTCGGCTTTTATATCTACTAAATTCGATTCACTTTCGACAATCAATTCAATTTGTTTTTGCTCTGCTTGAACTTTCACAGCCTCAAGAGCATATTCTATAATTTTATACGGACTGCATTGCCCAATATTTAGCTTGATATTACCTGTTTCAAGTTGTGCTAAATCCAATAATTCTCCTGTAATTTTTAACAAGCGTTGACTATCATCTTTAATACTATCTATTAATTGTTTTTGTTCCTCATTTATAATCCCCGTATTAGGTTTTTCTAATAACTGAAGACTTAATTTAATCGACGAAATGGGAGTTTTTAATTCATGAGAAACTGTTGCAATAAAATTAGTTTTGGCAAAATCTAGCTCCTTAAACAACGTAATATTTCGTAAAATAATTACTTCTCCTATATTAATAGCTTCGTCCTCCCCTGTTGGTGTAATTGCAATAGTAACCTTCTCTTTATCAAAATAACTTTCTTTTCCATCGGCAAAAATTTTCATAGGATGTACTTTTGTACTCTCCAGATCATTGATGATCAAAGATTTCATCAAGTCATTTCTTAAAGCCAAAGTCGTAGCTAATTCACCAATTACTTCTTCCGATTTCATTCCGATAATCTTAAGAGCTTCATCATTTACAAACAAAACTGTCCCTTGATTATCCAACCCAATTATCGGATCATGCATATTGTTTATTAAAGTCTCTAAGCGTTTCTTCTCGAATGATAATTTATACAAATTGCTATCATGATATTCTTTGAGCTTCTCTGCCATTGTATTAAATGATTTTGCCAAATCACCAAATTCGTTATGGTTCATAAAATGGACTCGCTCTGAATAGTTTTTATTAGCGATTTGCCTAATACTCTCTGTCAATTCCTTGATTGGATTTGCAATATTATTGGGTAGATTAATTAATAAATTAAATGCAATCAAAAAACAAAGTGTACCAACAATTGCAATCGAAAAATTAGCCGTTTCTGCAGTTTTTTTTGCAATATCCCCTTTCAGTTTCATTGCGTCCATATTGAGTTTCATGATTGCAAAAATATCTTGGCGTACCTGACTTTTTAATGCTTCATTATTCCAATTATGCTCTAGTTTATTAAAACTTTCTTGCAAATTGTTTGTTGCTTTATCTTCCCCATTTTCTGTTACATTAATAAGTTGTTTTTTCAAATTATTTCTAAAAAAAACAATTGCTTTATTATCAGTATCATTTGCTGTATCAAGCGAAGTCAGCATATTCCTAGAATATTCTAATGTATTATAATTTGCTTTCAAAATATTTTCAGTATCCTCTTTTATCAAAAAAATATAAAAGGCACTTACTAATGAAAGAATAATTATCATTAAGAATAACAATCCAACACCCAGATTTAATTTTGTTTTAATTTTCATCACGCATGTTTTAAAAACAAGTTTTTTTATTTGTTACTTAAATCACATAAGTTTTTCGAGAAAATATAAGTCGTTACATAAAAACAAAACTTATACGAACTTAAATTACTAATATGTTTTAAAATTATAATTTACATTTTTTAAGATAAAACAACAAGGTCAACATTCGATAAAGAAAGGCGATTTAATAATCGTCTAAAAATCGAAGTTGACAAAATTATTTAAATAAGTTAAAATGGGGTTTCCCAATGCAAACAGTTGTAATTTGTTTTTGTTCTACAATAGTAAGTATTGTATTGGTAATATTAGTGCCTTCTATTTTAATTACCTCAGCACCGAGTTCTGTAGCTAATTTAAAATTATTAATCAAATGACGTTGCTTATCAAGAGCAATTTTATCACTACTTTCCTTTGGCAATTGAACATACAACACATACCAGTCACTATTATAATAACTAGCCAATCGAGCCGTTTTTCTAATAATATTCTTAGCCGTTCGTTCATTACTACTTATGCATGCCAATAATTTTTCATGTCGCAACGCTTGAGTCTTAGGAACCTCATTTTCTACTTTTCGCACCACTTGGCTTGCTACTTCTTTAAGAGCTAATTCTCGCAGTTGCAAAATCTGATCAGACTTAAAAAAATTATTCAATGCCGTCTGGATTTTATCAGCCGTATAAATTTTCCCTTCCTTTAATCGGTCAATTAAATCTTCTGATGTCAAATCGATGTTTACAACCTCATCCGCTAATCGTAATACATTATCAGGAATTCGTTCCTTAACATCAACATTTGTAATCCGTTTTACATCTTGATTTAAACTCTCGATATGCTGAATATTAACTGCCGAAATCACATTTATTCCAGATTCTAAAATTTCCAATACATCTTGCCAGCGTTTTTCATTCTTGCTCCCTTCAATATTTGTATGCGCTAGTTCATCTACAATTACCACTTCTGGTCGCAAATTAATAATGGCTTGCACATCCATTTCTTCCAGTTGCTTTCCTTTATAAAAAATAGAACGACGCGGAATCACAGGCAAGCCATCCAGTAACTCATGCGTTTCCTTACGATTGTGTGTTTCTATATATCCAATCTTTACGTCAATTCCATTTTTCAACAATGTATGCGCTTCCTGTAGCATACGAAAAGTTTTGCCTACACCAGCACTCATGCCAATGTAGACCTTAAACTTACCTTTACGGGATTTCTGAATTAAATCGAGAAAGTGCTTAACATTATTTTCCTTTTCGTTATCCATATATTTATCTGTAAAAAAAGATGAAAGAAGTTAGAAGCAAGATGCTTAAATAATTATAAAAAGAATCTTGCTTCTGACTTCTTAAATAATCTAAAGTGAAATTGCCAAGATTGTCGTCACAAAAACGTTACTATCCGTTGGATTATTATTTCTCATAAAAATATTATCTTTACTATTCAAAGTTCGTGCTTCTAATCTAAATATCACATTATCTGTAGCTAAATAATCAAAATTGGCTGAGAACCCATACGTTTTAAAACCATTTGGAGTTCCTGTTGCAATAATAACTCCTTTTTTATCCTGATAATATTCACCTCTTGCCGCAATCTGAATTTTATTGGTTGGTTTATACTGAGCCATAACAATTGGAGCATACCAAACATCATAGTCAGAACTTCCGTTAGTAGTTTGTTGCAATCCAATGTCAAAACCAGCAATTAAGTTTACATTTTCAGACACTTTAAATTGTCCAAAGAAATCATTAAAGTATCTCCATTTTCTATCAGAATCTGGCTGTTCGTTTCCTATATAAGTACTCCAGTTTAAAGTAACGGTCGAAGTTGGTTTGTAAGTCACCTGAGTTCCAAAAGCAGGAGTTTGATTTCCTTCTACTTTTTGAATACGTTGCCATCCATTTAAATACATTGCCGCCAAATACCATTTCTCACTTTTAGAAGTATATCCAATTTTAATTCCCGCTTCATAATACGGTGAGTTTTCCGCCAGAATACTTCTTGTCAAAGTCATACAATCTTTTCCAATTGCACTTTCAAAACCAATATGCGAAGGCATAATTCCTGCATCAATCCATAGATTATGCTCCTTAGAAATTTTCACCCCTATATTAGCCTCGTACACATTTTTTAGTAAACCTTGTTCAGCAGCCAAATTATATTCTGCATACGTACCCGCCATTATTGCAAGATTAGCACGAACATTATCTTTCGCATAATTTACTTTCCCCAAACCTAAATTTAGGTTTACCTCATTGTGCTTATTGTAATTATAAATGAACCCTGGGCGAATATGATTCTCAGGATTTCCAAAATCATAACTGTAATAAGTATCTATATATCCTGAAAAAGTAAATGGACTTTTAGATTCTTCTTGAGCATTAACTGTTGTGTATCCGAAAGCTATTAAAGCTGTAAGTATTATTTTTTTCATTTTATTTTTTCATTGTGAGAAACGAAATCATCTCGTCCTCTTAATTATTCTTTTTTGTTATTAGTTTTTTTTAGGAGCAATCCCGATAGCTATCGAGAACCAGCTATCCGCTATATCTTTTTCTGGCTAAAGAAGCCAGAAAAAGGATATATCGCTTCTATCTGGGCTAAAACACTTCGGGCAACAAGGGCTTTAGTTATCCTAACAGGCTTCCAAAACCTATTAGACAGTAAAGGGCAAACTCAGATAAAGTAACTACAAGTTTATCTATATTTTGTCCGTAAATTTTCATACACACAAGGTACTAGAAACCTTGCTAACAAATTTTTAAAACCTGTTAGATTTAGTATTAATCATCATATTTACAAGTGTTTTTTATTTTTATTTGTCTTTTCAACGAAGGAGAAATCACATATGCTGGCACATATTGTTAAAAGTACAATCGTTTAATATTAGGCAATTAAATTCGTCTGTTCTCTACCGCTCGAATTCCCTTCGTTAAAATGACATAAAATGCAGGACAAAAACCTAAGACCCTTTTTTAGAAAGTTCATCAAGAGCAACATTCAATTCCAGAACATTCACCATTGCAGTTCCCATAACTTTAGGAGTATTAATTTTAGATTCAACCAAAGCTTTTACTTTATTTTCATCTAATTTTCTTTCTTTAGCAATTCTTTTCACCTGAACCAAAGCACCTTGAGGTGAAATATTCGGATCTAAACCACTACCCGAAGCAGTAACCATATCGGCAGGAATTTCCGATTTCTTAATAAGGATGAACGATTAAGAAAGTATCAATTCTTTTTTGAACCACAGCTAAGTAATCAGCATTACTTGGTCCTTTATTGCTTCCACCACTTCCTGCAGCGTTATAATCCACCGCCGAAGGACGTCCCCAGAAATAATTCGATTTGTCAAATTTCTGACCTATTTTTTGATACTTACTACTTTACCGTTAACCGAAATAGTTTCTCCCTTACCATGATTTGGCGCAAATTGTGCAATACCATAAATTACCAAAGGATAAATAACTGCAAACAGAACCACCGTAAGTAGGGTAAATTTTACTATTGAAAATATATTTTTCATTTTTTTATTTTTTTGAGTTCCTAAGGGACTAAGTTTCTAAGACGCTAAGAAAAAACCTTAGAATCATAGCAGACTTAGTATTTCAGAACCTTTATTTAATTACATAAACAGAGCTACAACCAAATCAATTAATTTAATACCAATAAAAGGAATAATTAATCCACCTAAACCATAAATCAACAAGTTTCTTTTTAGGATTGCACTTGCACCAATTGGCTTATAATCAACACCTCTTAGAGCTAGCGGAATCAATATCGGGATGATAATCGCATTAAAGATTACAGCCGATAAAATCGCACTTTCAGGACTATGCAAATGCATGATATTTAAACCTTGCAAAGCAGGAATCGCAGTAATAAAAAGCGCTGGAACAATAGCAAAATACTTCGCTACGTCGTTTGCAATAGAAAATGTTGTAAGTGTACCTCTGGTCATCAACAACTGTTTTCCGATCTCAATAATCTCAATTAACTTAGTTGGGTCATTATCTAAATCGACCATATTACCAGCTTCCTTAGCAGCTTGAGTTCCGCTATTCATTGCAACACCTACATCAGCTTGAGCAAGAGCGGGAGCATCATCTGTACCATCACCCATCATTGCAACTAGTTTACCCATTTCTAGTTTTTAATGTAGTTCATTTTATCCTCAGGTTTTGCCTCGGCGATAAAATCATCAACACCAGCAGCTTCAGCAATAAACTTAGCCGTAAGAGGATTATCTCCAGTAACCATCATTCCGTTTTTACACCCATTTTTCTCAAACGGTCAAAACGTTCTTTCATTCCTGTTTTTTTATAATATCCTGCAATTCAATAACACCTTGCACTTGGTTGTTTTTAACTACCACCAACGGTGTTCCACCTTTAGACGAAATATCAATTACTTTTTAGCAATATCTTCTGGAAAAACATTCCAGCCTGAACCGAAATGTTTTTTGCAGCATCCTGAGCCCCTTTCTTAATATTAGTACCGTCTTTTAAGACAACACCACTAGTTCTGGTTTCAGCAGTAAATTTGATTAAAGTAGCACCTTCAATAGATAAGCTTTGAGATACAGTTGTACCAGCTAATTCTACAATACTTTTCCCTTCAGGAGTATCATCTGCAAGAGAACTTAATACAGCAGATTCAATAAAATCTTTTTCCGAAACACCGTTTGCAGGATAAAAATTAGTTGCTTTTCTATTACCAATAGTAATCGTTCCCGTTTTATCCAGAAGCAATACATCAATATCTCCAGCAGTTTCTACCGCTTTTCCAGATTTTGTAATTACGTTAGCACGCAACGCTCTATCCATACCCACAATCCCGATTGCAGAAAGTAAACCTCCAATTGTTGTTGGAATCAAACACACAAACAGCGCAATAAAGGCAGCAATTGTTATTGGTGCATTGGCATAGTCTGCAAATGGTTTTAAGGTAACACAAACAATTACAAAGATTAGAGTAAATGCAGCTAGTAAAATAGTTAGAGCTATTTCATTTGGAGTTTTCTGACGGCTTGCTCCTTCAACTAAAGCAATCATTTTATCAAGAAAACTTTCGCCAGGTTCAGAGGTTACAATTACTTTAATTTTATCTGACAATACTTTTGTTCCACCAGTTACTGATGATTTTCTCCACCAGCTTCACGAATTACAGGAGCACTTTCACCAGTAATCGCACTTTCGTCAATTGTAGCCAAACCTTCTATGATTTCACCATCAGTTGCAATTAAATCTCCTGCCTCACAAACAAAAACATCTCCTTTTTTTAATTCCGAAGAACTAATGTTTTTGATTTCTCCGTTGGCCAAAATTTGTCTTGCTGGTGTTTCCTCACGTGTTTTTCTTAAACTATCTGCTTGAGCTTTCCCTCTAGCTTCAGCAATCGCTTCCGCGAAGTTGGCAAACAAAAGAGTTACTAGTAAAATTAAAAACACAATTAAGTTATAAGCAAAACTACCTTGATCCTGTGCTCCCATTAATATGGA
>NZ_JBXBAV010000159.1:0-45172 GCF_056783245.1 Flavobacterium sp. TC780
AAGGTTAATACATGCTCCTGTTGTTAGGGAGGCAGCACCTTATAACGAGTTTTTAAAAATTGAGGCATGGTGTATATTTTGTTTTTAAGATAAACAGGAATAAACCATACCGCAACGATTATTAAAGTTATAGCAGCAACCCATTCGTAGGCAGCGACAGCAATTCCTAAAAAGAAACCTTCACCACTCATTCCGATAAATTGCTCAGCCGAAATATTAGAGGCGATTAATGAAGCTCCAATTGCCCACCAAGTTAAATTGCCCTCAGCAAGAAAATAAGCTTTGGCATCTCTTTCATCCTTTTTGCGTTTTCGATATATAGTGTAACCATATGTTGATACTACAATAAAGTAGATGATAAAAACAATATAATCGGCAATGGCAAGGTTTTGGTTCATGGTTAATTGTGTTTCAAGGAGGTAATTAATATAAAGTATTTCGTGGTTATTGTAATTTGGTTTTAGATAGATTGAAATTTGTAAATCGTTTTATGGTAGTATTTGTCTTCTTTTTTCAGTATTGAATTAGGAAAGTTATTATGATTTGGGGCATCAGGAAAATTTTGAGCTTCAAAACAAATGCCGCTTAAGGAGTGGTAAATAACGTCTTCTTTTCCTCTGATTTTATTCGAACAGTTACCACCTACAAATACATGAACACTTGGTTGATTGGTATATACAGTCATGCGCAATCCGTTTGTTGGACTATAAAGAGCGGCTGCAATATCATTTTTGGTTTCTATAACAAACGAATCATCAATGGTAAGGGGACAGTTTGCAGGAGTCCTAAAATCAAACGGATGGCCTAAAAGATCTAATACATTTCCTGTTGGGATGTTTTCCGATGTTGCTTCTAATATCTTGTCTGAATTTACAATTATTTCTTGGTCAGCTACACTCGAATCATGCCCATTAAGATTAAAATAACTATGATTTGTTAAGTTTATAATTGTATCTGCTGTTGTGGTAGCATTATATTCTAGCTGTAACTCGTTGTCTTCAGATAACGTATATGTTAAACTTACAGACAAATCTCCAGGATAATTTTCTTCATTAGCAGGACTTAAAAGAGTCATTGTTATTGATGGATTTTCACCATCAGTAATATTCTCGATCTCCCATTTTTTCTCAGAAAAACCAACAAGTCCACCATGAATAGAATGATTATTATTGTTTTTGTTTAAAAGATATGTTTTATCATTTAGAGTAAAAGCCCCATTGTTACCTCTGCCAGCATAACGACCTATGGTAGCTCCGAAATAAGGGGCACCAGATAAAGAATACGATTTTAAATATTTTCTAAATTGTCAAAGCCTAAAACAACATCTATAAGTTCTCCATTTTCAAGAGGGACCATTAATGAAGTAACGGTTGCGCCATAGTCAATAATTGTGGCTTGCATACCGTTTTTGTTAGTTAATTTATAAGAATGAATAGCATTATTGTTGGGCAATATACCAAATAATTCTTTTGTGTTTATGTTAGTAAAATATGATTTGTGTTTTATTTTCATTATTTTTTTGTGAAAAATGAAATTCAAAAATATGTATATGACATGATTCATACCAGCACCTACCAGTTTTTTGTATATTGCATAAAAATCAAACCTTTTATGAATATAATTTCTATCCAAAATAATCTAGGTATTCCTAAATACAAGCAGAATTATAGCTTCTGTTGAGAGCAGTATTAATAAGAAAAATTTAAAGAAAGGCGATAGACTACCATCAGTTAATAAAGTATGTTTAGCCTTTTCTTTGTCAAGAGATACTGTCTTGCAGGCTTATGATGAATTAAAAAAGAGAGGTATTATTTATGCCATACAGGGAAAGGGATATTATATTAAAAGTGTTGAAATCACGATTAAAGAGCGGGTTTTTTTACTTTTTGATGAATTGAATAATTTTAAAGAAGATATTTATATTTCCTTTCTTAGAAATATAGGTGAAGAAGTGCAGGTTGATATCTTCTTTTATTATTTTAATACAAAGGTTTTTAAAAAATTGATCAATGACAATAATGGAGCTTACACTAAATATGTAATCATGCCAACCGATTTGGCTGATGCAGCTTCATGCATAAATACCCTACCAGTAAATGAAGTTTATATTTTGGATCAGACTAATGAAGCTTTAAAAGCATATCCATCAGTTTGTCAGAATTTTCCAAAAGATATTTATGATGCGTTAGTAAAAGGGAAAACAAAGCTAGATAAATATAGAAAGCTTATTATGATTTTTCCAGGATTTAGAGAGCCTTTAGGAATGAAAGTAGGGTTTTTGAATTTCTGCAATGATTTTTCATTTGATAATGAAGTGATCACTGAGTTTAGAGAAAGAGAGGTTAGAGTAGGAGAGGTATATATAATTCCTAATGATAGGGACTTGGTTCGTGTTATAGAAAAATCCAAACGTCAAGATTTAAAGCTGGGAGTAGATTTTGGAATTATCTCTTACAATGAAACGCCATTAAAAAAAGTAGTAGAAAACGGGATAACAACTATTTCAACAAATTTTGAAGAAATGGGGAAAATTATGGCAAAGATGGTTTTGTCAGGAAAAAAACAAAACATCGAAAATAAATCCTCTTTGATCATGCGTAATTCATTGTAATCAGAAGTTTTGTTATTGTAGTTTTTTAAATTTAAAATAATTATGGGATTTAAGCATTTATTCAAAGCAGAGGTTAAATGGGAGTCTAATGATAATGAGGAGAAACGAAATTCTAAGGATCATGAGATCATAATTGAAGGCAAGCCTAAATTAAGTGTCTCTGCCGCAAAAGCTTTTAAAGGCAATCCAAAGCTGTATAATCCAGAAGATATGCTATTAAGCAGCCTTGTTTCTTGCCATATGATGTCGTATTTCTATGTATGTAGTCAAAATGGGATCAAGGTGCTTACTTATTCAGATAATGCAGAGGCTACTTTAGAAGTCCAATTTGATGGAAGTGGACGTTTTATAGAAGTTCGATTGAATCCAAAAGTTACAATTGCTAATTCAGACAAAATTCAGCTTGCATTGGAGTTGCATAAAAAAGCAAACCAATTATGTTTTATAGCGAATTCATGCAATTTCCCAGTTTTGCATAACCCAACTTGTGAAGCGGTTTGAATTTGATATAAAATAAAAATCCGTTCAAGCATATACAAGACGGAATTAATATTTTGAAAGGAGATCAGTTTACTCTATTTCAGAAACTCTCATGGTGTTAACCATTCCTTTATCTTTAATAGGCATTGCTGCTAAGTTGATTAAGTAATCACCTTTTGCAACATATCCCTTATCTTTTACGATTTGATTTACATCAGTTACAGTATCATCAGTGCTTACATCTTTGTGGTGAGTTGAATAAGATTTAACCCCCCATAAAAGACTTAACTGAGTTAAGATTCTTCTGTTAGAAGTAAATACTAAAATATGAGCAGATGGTCTCCAAGCCGAAATTTGGAAAGCAGTATATCCACTGTTTGTAAGTGTACAAATTGCTTTAGCTTTTATAGCATTTGCCATAATAGCTGCTTGCTGACAAATTGTTTTAGTAATAAAACGATTTGTTTTTTATTTGTGGCGTGTTTTGTGGAACATAAATTAGCGGAGAGTCTTCAACAGCTTCGATAATTTGTGTCATTTTTGGATAACCTGAACAGGGATAATTCCTGCAGCAGTTTCACCAGAAAGCATTACTGCATCTGCACCATCCATAACAGAGTTAGCAACGTCATTTACTTCAGCACGAGTAGGTGTTAAGCTAGTGATCATTGTTTCCATCATTTGTGTTGCCACAATTACAGGAATACGAGCTGTTTTTGCTCTACGGATTAATTCTTTTTGAACTAATGGTACTTCGTGAGCAGGAAGTTCAACTCCTATTCACGAGCAACCATTAAAGCGTCGCAATAAGCAACGATTTTGTCCATGTTTTCTAATGCTTCAGGCATTTCGATTTTAGCAACGATTGGAATTTTAACATCAGAATGTTTTGCAATCAACTCTTGTAAGTCTTGTAAGTCACGTGGTGTTTTTACAAATGAAAGAGCGATCCAATCTACTTTTTGTTCAATAGCAAAAGTGCATCAGCAATATCTTTCTCAGTTAATGCAGGTAAAGATATTTTAGTATATTAGGAAGGTTAACCCCCTTTTTAGATTTTAGTTCACCACCTTGAATAGCTACAGCAGTAACCTCAGATTTTTTGTCTGTTGTAAGGATTTCCTCAAAGATAAGTTTTTCCGTCATCAAGTAAAAGAGCGCTGCTCACGCTATCGATTTACATCATTTGGAAAGTTTTGGTACTTCATGAAAACTTTTTTGGCAGTACCGATAATATCTTTAGCAGTAGTAAAAGTGATTACATCACCATCGTTTACTACAACACCTTCTTCCATTACTCCTACTTTACACGAAGTTTAGGACCTTGTAAATCTCCAAGTATAGCTGTGGTATAACCAAACTCTTCGTTAAGTCCTCTAATGATATTGATTTTCTCTTTTACACCTTCGTAATCTGCATGCGAAAAATTAACTCTAAATACATTTTCACACCTGCTTCGATCATGTCTTTTATGATCTCTCTAGTACCACATGCAGGGCCAAGTGTGGCTACAATTTTGGTTTTTTTGTTTGTAAGCATTTCTATTAAAAAATTAAATTGTTTTTTTGATTTTATTTTATTCGTATCAACTATATAAACCGTTGAGATGGTATCAATGGTATTTAATATTTGTTGTATTTTTAATATATCGAAAGCTTCCTCACTCTTTTTCAATTTTTAAAAAATAATCAACTTTTTTAAACTCAGGTAGTAAATATACTTTTGTGGCTACTTCCATCGAAGTATCTGAAAATAAATCCTGATTGTCATTTGGTGTATTTTGAATGACTTCGTTTTTATTCTGAATCAAATCCCAGTAAAGTTCTTTTTCTTCGTCATAATAATCAAATCGTGAAAAATGAGTCTCACCTTCTTTCACATTAATTTGAATTTCATTTTTACTCTTACTCAAAAGAACTGGGAAGTTTTGATTGATAAAATAAGCCAATCTATAATCTTCCATTGAAGTATGTATGGCAATCAAATTATAATCAATTTCATCAAATTCGCCTAATTCTAATTTATGAATAGCCATTTCCTGAAAAAATAAGTTGTAAATATACTATTTCTATTGCTGGTTCAATAGTTAAGATTGGTATGTTTTTGTTAATTTATAAACGAAAACGATATAGTTTTAAGAAAATCGAGTTTATTTCTTGTCCATTTTTTCTTGAAAAGCAAAATAAGCACGTTGAGATGCTTTCTCTTCTGCTTTCTTTTTAGAAGTTGCTCGCGCTCTTGCGACTACTTTATCATCAATACTTAATTTTACGCCAAATAAACGTTCACCACCAATGCCATTGTCTTCAAAAATATCGTAATGGAATATTTTTTTCTCTTTTTGACACCATTCGATAACTAAGCTTTTATAGCTTATTACTTTTCCCTCAAGTCGGCTAATGTCTACGTATGGGGTAATTACACTATTCTGAATGAATTTTTCACAATAAGAATAACCTCTATCTAAATAAATAGCGCCTATGAGCGACTCGAAGATGTTACCATGAATGTTTTCTCCAAAATGTTGCAAAGGTACTTTACTTTCGATAAACTGAACAAGATTTAAATCCTTTCCTAGGTCATTTAAATGCTCCCTACTTACAATTTTAGAACGCATTTTGGTTAAGTAACCTTCATCTCCAGCAGGAGCTTTGTTGAATAAATGTGCAGCAATAACAGCACTTAGCATTGCATCTCCCAGAAATTCTAGACGTTCATAGTTAATAGGATGTCCGTTTTCATCCAGTCTATTAGAAGAACGATGTGTAAAGGCTTTCTTATAAAACTGAATTGAAATAGGTGGGAATCCAAGTATTTTTTGAATAGAATCAAAAAAAATCCCGTCTTCTTGAGAACGGGATTTTGAAAATATTTTTTTGAAAATACTCATACGAAAACTAGTCAACTAATTTTTTAAATAAAACACAAGCATTGTGACCTCCAAAACCGAAAGTATTGCTCATAGCAACATTAACTTCTCTATATTGAGGTTTGTTTAGTGTTAAATTTAATGAAGGATCTATTCTCTCGTCAACAACCGTATGGTTGATTGTTGGAGGTATAATACCATGCTTCATGGCTAAGATAGAAGCAATTGCTTCGATCGCACCAGCAGCACCAAGTAAGTGTCCAGTCATAGATTTAGTAGAGTTGATATTGATTGTTTTGGCATGATCTCCAAAAACAGCACTAATCGCTTTTAATTCGGCAACATCACCAAGTGGAGTAGATGTACCGTGTGTATTAATATGATCAACATCTTCTGGTTTCATACGGGCATCACGTAATGTATTGTTCATTACAGCAATAACTCCAAGCCCTTCTGGATGTGGTGCAGTTAAGTGGTATGCATCAGATGACATTCCGCCTCCACCAATTTCGCAATAAATTTTTGCTCCACGTGCTTTTGCATGTTCATAATCTTCAAGTACCAATGCTCCAGCTCCTTCACCTAAAACAAAACCATCACGAGTAGCGTCAAAAGGTCTTGAAGCAGACTCAGGACTTTCGTTTCTAGTTGATAAAGCGTGCATAGAGTTAAAACCTCCCATTCCTGCAATTGTAATAGCAGCTTCAGATCCACCAGAGATGATAACATCGCACATTCCTAAACGAATGTAGTTGAAAGCATCAATAAGTGCATTGGCAGAAGATGCACATGCAGAAACAGTTGTATAGTTTGGTCCCATATAACCATTTCTCATAGAAATGTGTGCCGGGGCAATATCAGCAATCATTTTAGGAATAAAAAACGGATTGAATTTTGGTGTTCCGTCTCCTTTAGCATAGTACATTACCTCTTCTTGAAAAGTTTCTAAACCACCAATTCCAGCTCCCCAGATAACACCAACTCTTTGTTTGTCGATATTGTCATCTGTAAGTCCAGCATCTTTAATAGCTTCATCACTTGCAGCAACAGCATATTGTGCAAATTTATCAAGTCTACGTGATTCTTTACGATCCATAAAATCTTCGATGTTGAAGTTTTTTACTTCACAGGCAAATTTCGTTTTATGTTTTTCTGTATCGTAATACGTTATTGGGGCAGCACCGCTAACTCCATTAATAAGCGCGTTCCAATACTCCTGAATGTTATTTCCAATAGGAGTAAGTGCGCCTAATCCTGTTACAACAACTCGCCTTAATACCATAAATAATGTGTTTTATTAGCTTTAAACAAATAAAACCCATGCTTTCTTGATTGTATTATATTACAAAAGAACCATGGGTATTACAATATAAATATATTTTTTTGATTGAAAATCAACCCAAAATTTAAATTTTTATAAAAAATAATAACACCCGACTTTTTATATTTTATAAAAAAATCGGGTGGAAATTTATTATTTTTTAGCTTCTTCGATGTAAGAAATAGCTTGACCAACAGTAGCAATGTTTTCTGCTTGATCGTCTGGAATTTGGATATCAAATTCTTTTTCGAATTCCATAATAAGCTCAACAGTGTCTAATGAGTCAGCTCCTAAATCATTAGTGAAGCTTGCTTCTGTTACAACTTCGTTTTCGTCAACACCTAATTTGTCTACGATAATCGCTTTTACTCTTGATGCAATGTCTGACATAATCTTTAATTTTAGAATTTAATTTGTTGGCAAAAATAAAAAACTTTATTTTAAAACCACGATTTAGTTAATAAATGTAACACTAATTTATAAAATTTATTTTAACAAAGGGATTAGAATGTTATTTATTTTGGTTTTTTATTCCGTTTTTTGCAAAAAATAAATTAATTCGAGTATGAAAAAAATAATCGTTTTTGCTTCAGGATCAGGGAGTAACGCTGAAAACATTATAAAATATTTTGCTGAAACACAAATCGCAAATGTGGTTTCTGTGTTTACTAATAACGCAAATGCGAAAGTAATTGAAAGAGCCAAAAACTATCATGTTGAGGTCGAAATTTTCACGAAAACAGAATTAATTGAAGGCAATGTATTACAAAAAGTAAAATTAATTGACCCCGATTTGATTATTTTAGCTGGTTTCCTGCTTCAATTCCCAAAACACATTATAGAGGCATATCCTAATAAGATAATTAACATACATCCTGCATTATTACCTAATTATGGAGGGAAAGGAATGTATGGAATGCACATTCACAGGGCAATAGTAGAAAATAAGGAGGAAGAGACAGGAATAAGCATTCACTATGTAAATGAGAATTATGATGAGGGAGCGATTATCTTTCAGGAAAAAGTTGCTATAACAGATGCAGATACTGCAGAAGATGTAGCTGCTAAAATTCATGAATTAGAGCAAAAGCATTTTCCAGAAGTTATTTATAGATTGTTAGATATTTAGACTGACTTAGATTTCTTAGACTTTTAGATTGTTGATTTTTATTTTGGAATTATAAATAAGGACAATTCTAGAATCTAAGAAGTCTAATAAAGTAAGTCTGGATTCTAAGAAGTCTAAAAGCGAAGCAAGTCTAATATCTAAGAAGTCTAAAATGAATCAACACGAAGTACATATATATACAGATGGCGCGGCAAAGGGGAATCCTGGCAATGGTGGGTATGGAGTGGTTATGGAATTGGTTGGAACGCCACATAAAAAGGAATATTATGAGGGATTTCGACTAACAACAAACAATAGAATGGAACTTTTGGCTGTAATAGTAGGTCTTGAAAAACTTAAAAAGCCAAATATGAAAGTGCTTGTTATTTCGGATTCGAAATATGTAGTAGATTCTGTTTTGAAAAAATGGGTTTTTGGATGGGAAAAGAAAAAATTTGTTGGGAGAAAAAATCCTGATTTATGGAAACGTTTTTTAATTGTTTATCGAAAACACCAAGTAGATTTTAAGTGGATAAAAGGACATAATAATCATCCTCAAAATGAGCGATGTGATCAATTGGCTGTAATGGCTTCGATGCAAAAACAACTTTCAATAGATGCCTATTATGAAGATATAGGTTCAAAAGAAGCGTAAAAAGAATAACGTGTCTGAGATATATTTTTCAGACACGTTATTTATAGAAATCAAGAGAGATTTAATTGTTGTTTAAATCTTTAGATTTATTAAATCCGATAAGTAGCCCAATTCCTGCCATCGTAAAAATAGTAGCAGGATATACAGCGCCATCCTGAAGAGATGTGTAAGTTGTAATAAGTAAGGCGATAAAAATTCCAATTCCACTTCCTATTAGTAAAAAAGCCAAATTTAAAACAAGTACTTTCCATATAGGAGTAGTATTGTTTTTGCTATTTGAAAAAATACTAGCATCTATGCCCTTTTCTATAAGAGCTAAACGTTCTCTGTTTCTGGTAGAAAAAATAAGATAGGCAATTCCAAAGATCATTAGGAAAAGACTAATTGGTATTAACATTTGTGGACCCATAATTTTTAAATTTAATTGATTGATATTCCATATGACGAAAGATGTTTAACTGAGGTTACAGATTCTAAAATATTTTTTTAATTTAGTTGTAACCTTAATGTCATCATAGTCGTCATATGGAACTTGATAAGTAAATGATCAGTATTATATCAATCAGGTTCTTCTAGGAGAGGTCAATGCGTTTGCTGCATTGGTTGATCGTTATAAAGATATGATTTTTACTTTGGCCATAAAGATGGTAAAAAATAGAGAAGTTGCTGAGGAAGTTTCTCAGGATACTTTCATCAAGATTTTTAATTCTTTGAGTAAGTTTAAAGGAGATTCTAAGTTCTCTACTTGGATTTATAAAATTGGATACAATACATGTTTGGATTATTTAAAGAAGAATAAAAAGGAAGAACACAATGTAGTTATTGATGAGCTTAAAGGATATGTAGTTAAAACAACAACAAATGCTTTAAGTATTTTAGAAGATCAGGAAAGAAAGCAGGATATTCAGAATTGTTTAAATTTATTACCAAGTGAAGAAAGTTTCTTGTTGACACTTTTTTATTTTGAAGACCAAAATTTAAATGAAATAGGTAAGATTATGGATATTAGTGCTAATAATGTTAAGATAAAATTATTTCGAAGCAGAAAAAAATTAGCAGTTATTTTAAAAGAGCAATTAGAACCTGAAATATTAGATTATTATGAAGAGAGCGATAAATATTACGAAAATCTAGTTGACAAAGTAATGGCGGAAGGTATTATGCAAAAACCTTCTGCTGATTTTACCTCTAGAGTCATGTTACAAGTTTTGGCTTTAGAGAAAACGAAAAGCATTGTATATAAACCATTAATATCAAAATCGGTTTGGGCAGTTATTTTTGGGGGTTTAGTTGTGTTTATTGGATATGTAGTTTTTGCAACTGATAAAGCTGTGGGTAGTGATTTAAGTATAAGTACTTTGTATTATTCTAAAATAGATAATTTAATTCCGGTGTTTCAGTTTTCAAAAAACACTTCTTATGCAGTTTTGATTGTTATTTTAATGGTTTTAGTACAGATTTCATTATTGAAGAATTATTATGATAAAAAATATAGATTCTAAGTCGTTTTTTTTGAAAATTATCGATTGATTTATTCTAGATATTGTAAGAAATTAACAGTTGTTTTTTGTTTGTAAATGATTGATTTTTAATCGATTTGATCCTTTTATTTAGTTTTGATTTTTAAGAAAATTTTGGTACAAAGAACCGTTGCAACTCTGAAACTTATAAAGTATCTTTGCACCTTAATTTGAAATTCATAAAATGAATAAATTACTGATTGTCGGAACAGTTGCTTTCGATGCGATTGAAACTCCTTTTGGGAAAACAGATAAAATATTAGGTGGTGCAGCGACATATATTGGTTTGTCAGCATCGTTTTTCAACCTACAATCGGCTATTGTTTCTGTGGTTGGAGATGATTTTCCTCAAGAACATTTAGATTTGTTAACGTCAAGAAATATTGATATTTCAGGACTGGAAATTGTAAGAGGAGGGAAAACTTTCTTTTGGAGCGGGCGCTACCATAATGACCTGAACTCAAGAGATACATTAGCAACTGAGCTTAATGTATTAGCAGATTTTCAGCCTAAGGTTCCGCAAAATTTTAAAGATTCAGATGTTGTAATGTTGGGTAATTTGCATCCACTTGTACAAAGCAGTGTTTTGGATCAAATGGAATCAAAACCAAAGTTAGTAGTTTTAGATACGATGAACTTTTGGATGGACTGCGCTTTGCCAGAATTACTAGAGGTTATAAAACGTGTTGATGTAATTACAATCAACGATGAAGAAGCAAGACAGTTATCGGGAGAATATTCGTTAGTTAAAGCAGCTGCAAAGATTCACACTCTTGGACCAAAATATGTGGTAATTAAGAAAGGGGAACACGGAGCGTTGTTATTTCATGATAAAGAAGTGTTTTTTGCACCAGCATTACCTTTAGAAGATGTTTTCGATCCAACAGGAGCTGGAGATACATTTGCAGGAGGATTTGCTGGATTTATTACGCAGAGTGAAAACATCTCATATAAGAATATGAAGAATGCAGTAATCTATGGATCAAATTTAGCTTCTTTCTGTGTAGAGAAATTTGGCACAGAAAGAATGGTTGCCTTAGATAAAAACGAAGTAGTTGCGAGATTAAAACAATTTAAATCGCTAACTCAGTTTGATATAGAACTATAAAGAATTAAAGCCTCGTTCACGGGGCTTTTTTGATTTTGTTATTACAAAGAATAGTACAAACTACAACAACAACACACAAACACAAATACAATGAGCGACGCTTTAAAACATGAATGTGGTATAGCTTTGGTTAGACTTCTTAAACCGCTTGAATATTACAAAGAAAAATACGGAACAGCTTTTTATGGGGTACAAAAAAATGTACCTTATGATGGAGAAGCAGCATAATCGTGGACAAGATGGGGCTGGTTTTGCAAGCATTAAATTAGATGTTGAGCCAGGACAACGATACATAAGTAGAGTTCGTTCTAATCACGCACAACCAATACAAGATGTTTTTAAGCAAATAAATGAGCGTATCAATGAAGAGATGACTTCGCATCCTGAATACGCAAATGATGTTGCAAAACAAAAAGAAAACATTCCATATATAGGAGAGTTGTTTTTTAGGACACGTTCGTTACGGAACTTTTGGTAAAAATAGTATCGAGAGCGTACATCCATTTTTACGTCAGAGTAACTGGATGCACCGTAATCTTATTTTGGCAGGTAATTTTAACATGACTAATGTTAAAGAGCTTTTCGAAAATTTAGTAGAGCTAGGACAGCATCCTAAAGAAATGGCGGATACGGTTACAGTGATGGAAAAAATTGGTCACTTTCTGGATAAAGAAGTAATGTCTTTGTATCAAGATTGTAAACAAGAAGGGTATTCTAAAAGAGAAGCTTCTCCTGTAATTGCAGATCGTTTGGATATTGGTAAAATATTAATGCGTTCAGCTAAAAATTTAGATGGAGGATACGCAATGGCTGGTTTATTAGGTCATGGTGATGCATTTGTTTTTAGAGATCCAGCTGGAATACGTCCTGCTTATTTTTATCAAGATGACGAAGTGGTGGTTGTAGCATCAGAAAGACCAGTTATTCAAACAGTTTTTAATGTGCCTTTTGAGAGTGTTCAGGAAATTGAACCAGGAAATGCTTTGATTATTAAGAAAAGTGGTAAAGTTTCGATGGAAGAAATTTTAACACCAACAGTTAAAAAAGCATGTTCTTTTGAAAGGATCTACTTTTCTAGAGGTAGTGATGCCGAAATATATCAAGAACGTAAAAACTTGGGTAGATTAATTTTGCCTGCAGTTTTAAATGCAATTGATAGTGATACAGATAACACCGTTTTCTCTTATATTCCAAATACAGCTGAAACCTCTTTTTATGGTTTGGTCGAAGCGGCGCAAGATTTTTTAAATCAGAGAAAAAACAATTATATAATAGCTAATAGAAATACGCTAACTGCGGATACGTTACAGGAATTACTTGCTGTAAAAATACTTACAGAGAAAGTGGCTATTAAAGATGCTAAGTTAAGAACCTTTATTACAGAGGATAGCAGTCGTGATGATTTAGTTGCTCACGTATACGATGTAACATATGGTGTGATAAAACCAACGGATAACTTGGTGATAATTGATGATAGTATTGTTCGTGGGACTACACTTAAAATGAGCATCATAAAAATGATGGATCGTTTAAATCCAAAGCGAATTGTAATCGTATCATCGGCACCACAAATTCGTTTTCCAGATTGTTATGGAATCGATATGGCAAAGCTAGAAGGGTTGGTTGCTTTTAGAGCAGCTCTGGAATTGTTAAAAGAGCGTAATCTATATCATATTGTAGATGAAGTTTATGCTAAATGTAAAGCACAAGAGAATTATTTAGATAGTGATGTTGTTAATTATGTTACTGCAATTTATGCGCCATTTGAGCCACAAGAAATCTCAGATAAAATTGCAGAAATGTTAAGTTCGCCAGAGATAAATGCCGAAGTAAAAATCATATTCCAAACAGTAGAAGACTTGCATATTGCATGTCCAAAAAACCTTGGAGATTGGTACTTTACAGGAGATTATCCTACGCCAGGAGGTAATCGAGTGGTGAATCGTGCTTTTATGAATTTTTATGAAGGAAAAGACGCAAGAGCGTATTAAAAAAACATAATAAAAGGTTAAAACGTGCATTTCATCGGTTTTTTTTACCGTTTATCTTAATTGTTTGGAAGAAATGCACTGCTAACATACTTTTGAAGTACCATAACATTAGTAGGTTAAGTTTATGGTAGATTTGGGGCAAAAAGGGTGGAAGTAATTCCACCTTTTTTATTGGAATAAAGTCAAGGAAAAAAGCTTAAAAAAAGACTTTCGGATAGAAAATAAGACTAATAAACGTTTTTTTTTGTAGTTCAACAGAAATATTTGGTATAGCTACAATGTCAACATACATTTGAAGAACCATAACATTAGTAGGTTAAGTTTATGGTAGATTTGGGGCAAAAAAGGTGAAAGAAATTTCACCTTTTTTATTTTTTATTAAGTAGAGAAAAGAGCAAAGATTATAGAAGAAAGATTGTTGAGAAAAGAGGATAGAACAGAGAATATAGAATAAAGATTATAGAATAAAAGACTCTGGATAAAGACATAAAAATATAGAAACAAAAAAAGACGAATAACCGTTATAGGCTATTCGTCTTTTCTCTTTTTATTCTTTACTCTATTCTCTTCTTACTTGTCTAAAGCATATCTTCTTGAAACTTCAGTCCAGTTAATTACATTGAAAAAAGCTTCAATATAATCAGGTCTTCTGTTTTGGTAGTTTAAGTAGTAAGCGTGTTCCCAAACATCCATTCCTAAGATAGGAGTTCCTTCGCAACCAACTTCTGGCATTAAAGGATTGTCTTGGTTTGGTGTTCCGCAAACATCTAATTTTCCTCCTTTAAGTACACATAACCAAGCCCATCCAGAACCAAATTGTGTTGCACCAGCTTTAGCAAACTTAGCTTTGAATTCTTCAAAAGTTCCAAAAGAAGCTTCAATAGCTGCTAATAGATCCCCTGTAGGTAATCCGCCTCCGTTTGGGGACATTACAGTCCAGAATAAATTGTGATTGTAATATCCACCACCGTTGTTACGAACTGCAGCGTTTTTTTTATCTAAATTAATTAGGATGTTTTCTATTGTTTTTCCTTCTAAATCAGTACCTGCAATTGCTGCATTTAGATTTGTTGTATATGCATTATGATGTTTTGTGTAGTGGATTTCCATTGTACGAGCATCAATATGTGGTTCTAATGCGTCATATGCATAAGGTAATTGTGGTAATTCGAAAGCCATAATATTATTGTTTTATGATTTATAATTAAAATTAAATTCAAATTTATACATTTAACTTTGGAATAGAAAATACTATTTGACTATAATCAAATTAAATTAATTGATGATTTGATTTTGTAGTACTTATATTTTCAGGAATTTTCACTTCCCATTATAAGTAGTCATTGTATTTTCGAGTCCAGCAGTTCCGAAGGATTTTATGATTTCAGAAGCTACTTCTAAACGTTCAGGAAGTTTTGCTTTTTCGGTTTCGTCCCATTCGCCTAACACGTAATCTACCTGTTGTCCTTTTTTAAACTCATCGCTGATTCCAAATCTAAAACGAGTATATTGTTGTGTATTTAGAACTAAATTAATGTTTTTAAGTCCATTATGACCTCCATCGCTTCCTTTGGGTTTAATACGGATTGTTCCGAATGAAAGGTTAAGGTCGTCGGTAATTACCATGATGTTTTCTAACGGAATATTTTCTTTGTCCATCCAATATTTTACCGCTTTACCGCTTAGGTTCATATAGGTATTTGGCTTCAAAAGAAAAAATGTTCTTCCTTTAAATTTGTATTCGGCAAGTGCGCCGAGTTTTACAGTTTCAAAAGATATGTTTTCTTTTCGTGCTAAAAAGTCGAGTATTTTAAAACCTATATTATGTCGAGTATTAACGTATTCTGCTCCAATATTACCTAATCCTACGATTAAAAATTTCTTCATATAATCTGTTTGCTCTTCTGATTCCTCTTCTGTTTTTGTTGATGAAAACAGGTTTGTTATCCATTTTATCATAAATACAAAAGTACACTTAATTAGACAATCGGACAATTGGAAAATAGAAAATATACCAATAAGAGAACGAGATAATTTGACAATTCGATAATTATGTGGATTGGGCTTTTTATATTATTAGATTTTCTGGAAAACAGGTGTAAGTATAAATTTTGTTTTCCTGACAAAGGAAGAATTTCTATAAGTAATCCGATAATAAGAGAAAAAGTAGAATTATTTGATTGAGTTTTGAAAAATGAAAACATAGAGTATATGCTTTATATAAAAAAACATAAGGTTTTACTCGGGACCTAAGAATCTTTGTAACGTTGAACCTTATAAAAAATGAGCAAAAAAAAACACCAGTTTTGCAACTGATGTTTTTTTGTAATTGTTTGAAAAAAATTATTTTTTCTTTCCTTTTGCAGGAGTAGCTTTTGCAGCTTTTGCAGCTTCTTGAGCAGCTTTCATAGCAGCACGAGAGATTCTTACTTGAGCAACAACAGTGTTGTCTGGGTGCATAATTTTGTATTCTGGAGCACCAACTTTAGTAACGTACAATTTGTTACCCATTTCAAGTGGAGTGATGTCAGCTTCAACAAAATCAGGAAGATTTTTAGGTAAAGCTTTAACTTTTAATTTACGAGTGTTTAAACGTAAAACACCTCCAGCAAGAACACCTTTAGATGTACCAGTGATTTTTACTGGAACTTCCATAGTGATTTCTTTGTCATCAAATAATTGAAAGAAGTCAATGTGTAAAATTTTGTCAGATACTGGGTGTACTTGAATGTCTTGTAAAATTGCATTAAATGATTTTCCTTTTCCAAGCTCAATCACAACTGTGTGTGCGTTTGGAGTGTAAACCAAGTTTTTGAACGCTGCAGCGTCTGCTGAGAAGTGTACTGCCTGATTTCCTCCGTATAACACGCAAGGAACCGCTCCAGCATTACGTAAGGCTTTAGTTGACACTTTGCCCACGCTTTCTCTTTCTGATCCTTTAATTGTAATCGATTTCATTGTAAAAAAATATAGTTATTAATAAATATACATTGCTTTAAGCTTTAGGCACTAGGCTTTATGCTTTTGAAAAATGAGTAACACGCTTACGGCTTATAGCCTAAAGCTTATTGTTTCTACATTATGAATTTTCCACTAATGGAATTGTTGTGGTGCACCATGTGCATAACTTCAGCAAAAAGAGGTGCACAACTCAACACTCTGATTTTCTTTGATTCCTTTTTTAATGGAATTGAATCGGTTACGATCAATTCACTTAATTTAGAATTCTCTATTTTCTCATAGGCATCCCCAGAAAGAATAGCATGTGTACAAATAGCTCTAACACTTAATGCTCCTTTTTCGATCATTAAATCAGCTGCTTTTGCTAATGTACCACCGGTATTGATCATATCGTCTACCAATATTACGTTTCTACCTTTTACTTCACCAATTAATTCCATGGTGTCGATAACATTGGCAACTTTTCTTTGTTTGTAACAAATCACTACATCCGATTCTAAAAATTTAGAGTACGCATAAGCTCTTTTTGAACCTCCCATATCTGGAGAAGCGATTGTTAAATTTTCTAAACCTAAACTTTCTACATACGGCAGAAAGATTGTAGAGGCAAAAAGATGATCTACTGGTTTTTCAAAGAATCCTTGAATTTGATCTGCATGCAAATCCATTGTCATAATTCTTGTTGCTCCTGCAGCATCTAATAGATTGGCAACTAATTTAGCTCCAATCGGGACTCTTGGTTTGTCTTTTCGATCTTGTCTAGCCCAACCAAAATAAGGTACTACAGCTGTAATATGTCTGGCCGATGCACGCTTAGCAGCATCGATCATAAGTAACAATTCCATCAAATTATCTGCTGTTGGAAAAGTTGAACAAACAATAAATACACGTAGCCCTCTGATAGACTCTTCATACGATGGCTGAAATTCGCCATCACTATAAGTTGACATTGTAACCTTACCTAACGGTATTCCGTATTGCGCTGCAATTTTTTCAGCAAGGTAAACACTTTTTGAACACGCAAAAATTTTAGCTTCTGGTTCTTGGTGCGACATTATAATTTGTTGTTTTGTAGTTAGTTGTGTGTGCGTCGTTTTAACGAGGTGCAAATTTATGAAATTTATTGAAGACTGAAAGGAAAATTTTAAGTATTTTTATTAGAAAATGTAAAATTATTTTATAAATTTGCACCGTGTTAAAGGAACAAGGGTTTATTACAACGATAAAAACTTATTCTATTGCGTTAAAATAATCAATTTTATTCTATAAAAAAGATTGTTTTTTCGTCTGCTAAGCCCGGATGGCGGAATTGGTAGACGCGCTGGTCTCAAACACCTGT
This sequence comes from Flavobacterium sp. TC780, assembly GCF_056783245.1. Lineage (NCBI taxonomy): Bacteria > Pseudomonadati > Bacteroidota > Flavobacteriia > Flavobacteriales > Flavobacteriaceae > Flavobacterium > Flavobacterium sp. TC780. The sequence continues at coordinate 17,964 of NZ_JBXBAV010000159.1, forward strand.
GGGAAACCGTGCCGGTTCGACTCCGGCTCCGGGTACTTAAAACCTCTTCGAAAGAAGAGGTTTTTTTAGTTTTAGATTGTTTCTATCTAAAACAGTATCCTCTCTTTTTTTAATGTATTCAATAAATGGATGTGTTCATTGAAATTAGGATGCAATTATTTTATACCTGTTGTTATTTAATGAGTTTTAATTGAATATGTTTTTTCAAAATGCTGTTTGTTAGACCGATTAAAAACTTTTTAACTTTGTATTTGAAAAATATAATCAGTCAAGAAAATGGAAAAAATCGAACACATTAATTATATTAAAGCACCTATTGCAGCAGTTTATAAAGTATTAACGACACAAGGAGGTCTTAGTGCTATTTGGACAGAAGAATTGATCGTTAAGCCAGAATTGGGTTTTATCAATGAGTTTAACTTTGGAGATGATGACAACACAAAAATGAAAGTGGTAGAATTGGTTCAAAACCAAAAAGTATTATGGGAATGCTTAGATTCAGACCCAGAATGGGTAGGAACTAAGATTTCATTTGACTTAACAGAAAAAAATGGAATAACATCAATTGTTCTTAAACATTTTGATTGGCGCGAACTGACTGAATTTTACCAGTGGTGTAATTATAATTGGGCTATGTTTTTGTTAAGTCTAAAAAGTTATTGTGAAGATGGTGAAGGTACACCTTTTCAAAAACGGAAGTTTTAGTATTTAGATATTCAAATTCACGGTATGATTTTAATCTTCTCAAACTGAATAAAAATGGTTATTCTTTTTTTAAATACATAAATTTCAATTATAAGATTTAACTTAAATAATTATTTTTGCTAAAAAAATAAAGATGACAATACCTGATGATTGCCTAAAAATTTTCCCTGAATATGATGATGTTTTTTATGATGATTTAGAAAATCATATGAAATATTTTTTACCATTATGCTCTATTAATTTAAAATATATCACAAAGGGTAAGGATTATTGGTTGCATTTTATATCTGTTAAAGAAATCTATGATGGAAGAGTTGGAGAAGATACAGTTCCATTTCATACAGAATATACTAAATACGATATGTTAGGCTTTGACATAATTGATGATAAATATAAATTTGATTCAAAATGGGAATATTTTTCTGTTTCAACAGAAATTTTACCTCAAAATTATCATCTAGAATATACTGATGAAGAAATACAGTTTAACTTTAATAACGCGATGTATCAATTAAAGAAGTCATATTATAAAAAATTTGGAAAATTATATGATAAAGATTTTAACAGACCTGGTTTAACTGTTGAGGGAATTAGAAAATTAGAAAGAATTCTTAAGCTTACAGCTGAGGATTTATACAAAGACGAGGATTCAGACTATTTGCATGAGAGAATTAATGAAAAAATTAATGGTGTATTAATTGAAGTTAATACCGAAAATTATCCTCTTGATGATTGTAAATACTCAGGATCAAATCTTTCAAATTTACCATTAAAAAAAAATGGGGATCTCTTTGATTATATTGCTTGCATGGAAGGATATGACTTTCAGGATGATGCTGCAGATGAGATTTATTTATTTCATGATAATCAACAACAGAAAGCTGTAATTTGTTTTGAATACACTTAACTAAAATTCATTAATACCTTATCAAAAACAGTTGTTCTTATTTTGGGAACAACTGTTTTTTTAATATGCCAGCATGTTGATTTTATTTTTTACAACTTTTGATATCTGTAAATATAGCTAACAGTTCTTCGTAAGTCCAGTAAAAAGATGTGCCAATACTATATTTTGTATCGTCTTCATCAATTAGCTCTAAATAATAAATGTATGGTTTCCTATTTGTTTGCTCTTTCAAGCTAATATCAATATTCTTAATCGTTAGTGTTTTTTCCCAAGTTGTATTATATCTTAAGCCTGTAAGCTTTATGGTTTTGTTGTTTATTAGAACTTCATTTATAAAAATAATTGCTTTTTGATACGCTTTTATGATAGCATATAATGAAAGTAGTAGGAAACTAAATCCTATAAGGAATATAACATATATTGAGGGTATCACCTTGCCATGATTTATTACTATTTCGTAGCTACTGAAAGTTAGAAACATTCCAGCAAGACATAACAAGCCCAAATAAATTAAGATTATAAAAATATCTAATCGATCTATAAACGGTATGTATGTAGGTTTAGACTTTATATTACTCATGTTTAATTAGTTAATGATATTTGTGTGCAAGATTAATGACGCTAGTTTTGTCATAAAAAAAATGCTCTCGATTAGGAGAGCATTTTGTATATATAAATGATGTTAAGCAACTTTTTTGATTAAATCAAACATAGGGCAACGGCTACAACGCTTGCTTTCGCTCTTTTTGTATTTTTCACAACAAGAGGATTTACAATTTTCTGCACGCTTAAGTTTTTCAAGGATTTCTTTCTTTTTTTTCTTCTTCTTTTTATCCTTTTTCTTGTCCTTATCTTTTACTTTATCTTTTCCCAATTTGTATTGAATTATAAAACTGGGACAAATATAAGCTATTTTTATATATTCTAAATAAACTTTAACTATTTTGGATTAATTGCAATAGAACTAGTTACAGTTAATTGTTGAATATCTCTATCAAATAGGTACAAACCACCCTTGTCATCACCAATTAAACTAATTTTATCCAAGATAGATTTAGCAGTAGCTTCTTCTTCAATTTGCTCAGCAACATACCATTGTAGGAAGTTATGAGTAGCGTAATCTCTCTCAGAGAAAGTAATATGAACTAATTCATTAATAGATTCTGAAACGAATATTTCATGTTTGTATAGTTCTTCAAACATTTCTTTAAAAGTAGCGTAGCTAGTTTTTGGAGCTTTAAGGTCAGTAATTGTTGTTGCACCTCCGCGTTCGTTAACATAACGAACTAATTTTAACATATGTGCACGCTCTTCATCAGATTGAGTGTACATAAATTCAGCAATACCTTCTAGGCCATGAGCTTCAGCCCAGCAAGCCATTGATAAATAAGTTTGAGAAGATTCTGCTTCTATTCGAATTTGCTTGTTAAGCGCTGTTTCTATATTTTTTGATAACATAATCGTGAGTTTTTTGTAAAGTTAGAAAAAATAATCTAAACCCTTTTTTGAAACCCAAAAACAGGCGACATTTGGATTAATTCTCAATAAAATTAAGGTTTCCCTACAGGAAAAGATTTAGAGAAAATAGCTTTGTTGATAATCGGATTTAGTGATTCTTCAGGGGGAAATCCATCAGTGAATTTTCGCATGATATACTGTTTTGTGGCAACGTCATAATAACCTAAAATATAGAAGTTTTTAAGTTTTAGGATACTAGGTAATGTCACTTTTCTATTCTGATCTAAAAAATAATTAATATTATCAAGAGCAAATGGCTGTTGTTCAAATTTAACAAATTCGTTATCTTGGTTCAATGTACTTTCAAAAAAAACAGTTTCAGAAGAGGTCTGACTATAATCCCAAGTGTATACTTCATCATTAATGGTATAATACATTTTTTCAATTCTTGGTATTCCTCCTAAAGTAACTAATGTATTTTGGCTATTTTTAAAAACAGATACACCCGCATCCAAATAAGAAAGTCGTTGTAAAAATTTACTAGTATTTTTTAATTCCTTAGTTCTTTGATTTTCTCCTTGAACAAGTAAAGGAGAACTTTTAAAACGGATTGTGTCATTTTTCATGACTTTATAGTTTTTTAGCGTTTCACCAGAATTGAAATCTTTTATATCAAATAAAAGCTCATTTTGGGTAGCATTAATCTGGTAAATTTTATCGTTATATAAAAACGAGTTACTTAATTTTTTAGGGTTATTTATAACTGCTTGGGTGAAATTCTTTTCGGTAAGATCGTTACTTTCAAGGTTAATATCAAATACCTGTGTTTTATTAGGATTATGATCGAATGTTAAAAAAATATGATTATTAAGCATGTAGATTTTGCTCTTTTTTGTGCTTTTGAATAAAGGATTGTACTCTTCAACTTCTATTTTTTCAATAGGATTTTCTATAATAACCTGGTCGAAGGTCAGTGGTTGTGTTTTTCTGTTTTGGAAAGTATAGACAGAAAAATCAAATGCTTTTTCCTCTACAATTCCATTTTTAAAAACATAAACAATTAATTCTGGTTCCGATATATCTCTGGTAACAATATAGAATAGATTATTTCTTCTGAAATGTTGTTATTACAAACTGGCTCGAAATGGGAGAGTTATAACTGAGCATCTTATAGGTTTTGCCCTCTAAATAATATTTAACAACTAAAATACTTTTATAATCGTCGGTTGCCCAATATAAAGTAGGGTTTCCGTCTTCGCTAAAACTGTAGCCAATTATAGAGTGGTTCTCTAAGTTGGTACGCGGAACAGTAAATTCATTTTTTAAAAATAAAGCACTATTGTATTTTAAGATAGTAATGCTTTCTGCGTTTGTTGCAAATACAAAAACATCATGTGTTATTGTATTTTCAACATTTAGAATCATATTAGACTCATCGAATTTTTTAAAATCTAAAGGGTATGAATTCAATACTGTTTGACTTAGCAGTACTGATTTATAGAATAGAAGAAAGAAAAGTAATAGTTTTTTCATGTGTTTTTATCGATAATAATCATTCCAAATTTATTGGTTTATTTTATTAATAAAAAATAAAGAGTTACCAATGTTATGGCTTTAGGATCTGGATTAAAGATATAAAAAAAGCCTTAAAGAAATTATTCTTTAAGGACTTGATTTTTTATTATGATTAAAGCTGTAAATGCAGTATTCTAAATATTGAAATATGATTTTAGCTATTCATTAATTCTTGAAAACAATCAACAAATTGACCTACATGCATTGCATCCATTAAACCATGATGAACATGGACAGACATTGTCATGGTTCTTTTTCCAGTTTCAGAAATCATCATTTTGCCAAAAGAAACTTTCGGACAACTATCAGGATAACTATAACTTCTGGCATGTGACAGGGAAGTAAAATTAATCCAAGGGATTGCCGAGAAATGGATAACATTATCTTCATCAAAAGTTCGGGTAAAAAGCCCCGTTGTGTTTTGAATACGTTTGATTTCTGTTAATGCAATTTGTTCGAATATTTTAAAATCTGAATTGTATTCAATTAAAGAAAAACCAAAAGTACCATCTTCACGACCAATTGTTGCCGAAGCATTAACAGATTTATTTACATATACTTGATCGTTTTCAATTCGATATCTAAAAGGTTCAATCGTATTTATGGCAACTAATGTTTTGTGTAAGTAATAAATAAAAAAAGAAGAATTTAATTTCTTAGCATTTTCATAAGCATTCGTACAATCAACTTCAACAGTTACACCAAAAAAAGGTTCATTCATTTGTTTGAAAAACAGAAAGTGTTCTTTTCTGTTCCAATTCTCCAAATCCAAAAAGGTTTTCATTTATATTAATTTGTTTACAACTTCAGTTATTTTTTCAAAAGCGAAGAAGTTCTCGTGTTCTACTTTGTGATTAATTTTTTCATGTTCCCAAGTAGTATGAAATGGAATATGTACAGCATATCCTCCGATTCCTAAAACAGGTAAGACATCTGACTTTAATGAATTTCCAATCATTAGGAATTCATCGGCATTGATATCCAAACGTTTTAATAGTTTTTCATAATCAATTTCTTGTTTGTCCGACATTACCTCGATATGGTGAAAATAGTGTCCCAAACCAGAACGGTGTAATTTGCTGTGTTGGTCTTTTAAGTCACCTTTTGTAGCAACAACAAGTTTGTATTTGCCATGAAGCGCTTGTAAGGTTTCTTCAACACCATCAAGTAAATCGATTGGTTTTTCGAGTAATTCTTTTCCATATTCAATGATTTTACCAATAGCTTCAACCGAAATTGTATTATTCGAAATCAGCATGGCAGCTTCAATCATCGAAAGAATGTACCCTTTAATTCCGTAACCATATAAAGATAGATTCTGAATTTCGGTCTTAAATAATTCTTGTGATAATCCTTGATGCGAAAGATAATCTTCCATCAAGACACAAAATTTTTGTTCCGTTTCTTGAAAATAAGGTTCGTTTACAAATAAAGTATCATCGGCATCAAATGCGATTACTTTTAGTTTTGATATTTTGTCTTTATGTAACATTTAAATTTTTGTTTAAAGTTTTTTTGTTTAAAGTTTTTACCAGGAAATGATTTAGAAAAAGATCTGCAAGATTTGTTGAATCTGCGTGAGATTTTTTTATGCTTTAGCGAATCTGTTTAATCCGCGTACTATTTCCCAATCTTAATTTTTTCAACGAGATAGTTTTATCATAAAACGTAATCCTGATCCCGAATAATAAAATGGCACCTCCAATAAGCATTTGTATCGTAATCTTTTCATCCAGAAATAACCATGCAAGAATAGACGTAAGCACAGCCTGACTTAATAAACTTAGGGAAACTCTCGTAGCTCGCATATGTTGTGTGGCATAACTAAGCAAAGCCAAGCACACAATTGGCATATTACAGCCTGAAGCACCCAATACAAACCAACCAGTATTAGAGAATCCCATAAAAGGCTCATCTAAAGCGTAACAAAGAATGCCTAAATAAATGCTTGAAGCCAATAGGGCAATTGTCATAAAGGATAAAACATCAACCTCTGAAAGAACATTTTTACTTACCAATAAATAAATAGAGTATAAGATTCCAGATAATACCGCAAGAAGAAAAGCTTTGTCAAAACTTAGATTAATAAAAAACGAGAATCCAACTAATGTAATCATTCCAAAGAGCGCAACAAGAGTTCCTATCCAAAAATTGGTTGCAGGCTTTGTTTTTAAAAAGAAATAAGAACCAATACCAACCCAAAGCGGAGAAAGATTTGTTAATAAAGAAGCCTGAGTAGCACTCGATTCCTGAATGGCAATATTCCAAACGGCAACATCCGATGCAAATAAAACACCGCAAAGCGCAGCCAGAATCACGAATTTCGTATTCGGAATTTTAAAGCTTTTTGTAATAAGTACATAAGGTAGCAACAAGCTTATGGCAAAAGCCATTCTATAGAAAGCCGAAATTAATCCAGGAGTCAAACGGAGCTTGACCAATATTGGGAAAATCGATATGCAGAGTATTCCACAGATTAAAGCTAATCTAGGTTTTGTAATTTTCATTTTTAATATATTTCGCGCTTACTGAAATAAATCATGTAAGTATATTTTAAATCCTTTTTTAAAGCAAAAATTGCGTGAATTAAAGTTCACGCAATTTATATAATATAATAATAAGTTGATAGCTATACTTCTTTTTCTGTAACTTCAATTGTTGGAGGAACTTCTGGAGAGTCTTCACCTTTTAAGTAATTTGGTAAATTAAGACCAGCCATATTAAATAAATCATTTAATGGAGGAACGGTTTTCATCATTCCTGAAACAAAGTTTGCAGTTGATGAGTTTCCATTTTCGCCTTGTCCGTTACCAGAATCCCAAACTGTAATTTTATCAATTTTGATATTCTTAACAGCTTCTACTTGAGTTCTAACTAATTCAGGAAGTTTTTCTAATAAAAGCAATTGGAACGCTTTGCTTGGATCACCACCAGCAGCGGCAACAACTTCTTTATACCCTTCAGCTTGTTTGGTTAGTATTTCAAAAAGACCTTTCGCTTCAGCTTCCATTTTTGCAAAAATAGCATCGGCTTCTCCTTTAGCGTTTTCTCTTATAGTTTCTGCAGCAGCTTGTGCTTCAATAATAGCTCTTTGTTTGGCTATTTCTGCAGGAATTACAATGTTTGCAATTTGAGTAGAACGCTCTCTTTCAGATCGGGCTAACTCGGCTTTTTGCTCAGCAACATAAGATTCTTCTAATGCTTTGGCTTGTTGTACTTTTTCAGCAGTTATAGCAACACGTAATGATTCGGCTTCTTTTTCTCTACGTAACGCTTCAGAATTTGCGATTGCAATTTTCGCCTCATTCTCACCTTGAATAGCAATTGCATTAGCTTCAGAAGTTTTTACTCTAGTATCTCTAGCAGCTTCAGCCTTTCCGATAGTTTCATCTTTAGATGCAGTTGCAATACTAATTTCTCGGTCTTTTTGCGTAATGGCAATCTTAACATCTCGGTCTCTGTGGGTTTCAGCAATTTGAGTGTCTTTTTCTCTGTCAGCAAGAGCCTTACCAGTTTCTCCAATTTTTTCTTGTTCAGCAACACTAATTTTAGCTTCGTTAATTGCTTTTGCAGCAGCTTCTTTTCCTAAAGCTTCGATATAACCAGATTCATCTTTAATATCGGTAACGTTAACGTTGATTAATTTTAAACCAATTTTTTTTAATTCACTATCAACATTTTTTGAGATATTGTCAAGAAATTTATCACGGTCAGAATTGATTTCTTCAATTGTCATCGTTGCGATAACTAAACGTAATTGACCAAAAAGAATGTCTTTTGCAAGTTCTTGAATTTGCTCAGATGATAATCCTAAAAGTCTTTCAGCAGCGGTATTCATACTGTCAGATTCTGTAGAGATGGCAATAGTAAATCTACACGGAACATCAACTCTAATATTTTGTCTACTCAGGGCATTTGTTAAATTAGCCTCGATAGAAAGAGGTTTCAAATCTAAAAAAGAATAATCTTGAATTACAGGCCAAATAAAAGCACCACCTCCGTGAACACATTTTGCAGATGTACCACCAGTTCGCCCATAAATGACCAAAATTTTATCAGACGGACAACGTTTGTACCTTGATATTAATGCCGAAATTGTTGCGAATAAAACGATTGCTGCAACTGCAATTAAAATAATTGGGTTCATGCTTAATTATGTTAAATGGATTCTACTATTAAAATATTATTGTTTTCTATTTTTATTACTTTAACTACTGCTCCTGACTGAATTTTTTCATTCTCGGTCATAGCTTCCAATTCATGAAAGGCACCGTTTACACTAATCATAATTTTACCTTTTCCTTTTTTATTTTCAGGAATAGTCAAATAAACTTCGGCAGTTTTATTTAATGTATTAGTAATTTTAAAAGAATTGTCTTCTGCTAATTTTTGTACTTGTCGGATAACAAGAAAAAATACAACAACAAACAAAATTCCAACGATAAATGAAGTGATGATAAGTAATATAGGATTGTCACCAAGTAGCGTATAAAAAGAAATTCCTGTCCAACTAAAACCTAATAAAAAATTGATAAGATTTCTTAAAGAAAAAAGTTGAAAGTCGGAACCGTCTCCGTGCACATCTCCATGAAAATCAGTATCAATACCATCGCCCAAATCTAGGCCAGAAAAGGTAATTATGGTTTGAATAATAAAAATGATACTTGTTGGGATAGCGATATACCAAAAAGATTTAAGCAGGGTAGGTAAACTATCTAAGAGCTCCATAAATCAGGTTTTTTAGAATGGATTTAGGTGCTAATATCTTACTTTTTATGAAAAAAATTAATTTCAATAAAATTATATAGAATAAGAAATTGTAGGCCTGTGTTTTTAAAATCAAAACGCATGAATCAATAAAGAATTTCATGCGTTTTGTATTATTGAACTTAAGTACCAATAACTGTATTACAGGCTTCTTGAATTTGTCTATCCGAAAAAGGCTCAAGTGCTTTTGCTAACATTCGACTGGTTTTTATACAACCAATCATTTTAGTTCTTAAGTCGATGTTGTCACCAATTTCAGTTTCAAGAATAGTCTCAAAGATCTCGGTTAAATACTCAGGTTGGTCACTAAAATATCCTTCAAGCCAAAGCTCAGAAAGGAAGTTTGCAACAGATGGCATTACATCTTCATGTGATGTGTTTTGATTTTCTTTTGTCATAATCGAAAATATTAAACGCACGAAACCCTCGCTTTAGATGTGACAAAATACCCATAAGGATAGATTTTCCGTAGTTTCCATAGGAACATCATGGCGAGGGAATCGCTTATATTAATCTTTAAATAAAGTTTCAGGATTGCTCCTTAAGGTATTTTGTCGAAACAAACATACATATTAGAATTTTATAAAACAATAAAAAGAAGAATTATCTTATGTTTTTATGTTTCGCATCTAACATTTCACCTTTCACAAAAAAACCTTAGTTTACAGTTTCTCCGTTTGGAGCATCAGCATCAGGATTAATAAAAACCAACTTTCCTTCAGCATTTGTAGTCATCAAGATCATTCCTTGACTTTCAACACCACGTAAGGCTCTAGGAGCTAGGTTTGCTAAAACCGAAACACGTTTACCAATAATTTCTTCAGGAGTAAAGCTTTAAGCAATTCCCGAAACAATCGTACGAACGTCAATTCCAGTATCTACCTTAAGAACTAAAAGTTTATTAGCTTTTGGCATTTTCTCAGCTTCAAGGATAGTTCCAACACGAATGTCCATTTTAGCAAAATCTTCAAACTGAATTAACTCCTTTTGAGGCTCAGGTTGTTTACTTTCGGCAAGATTAGCAGTTTTTGTAGCTTCCAATTTATCTATTTGTTTTTGTATTTCTTCGTTTTCAATTTTAGCAAAAAGCAATTCGGCTTCACCAATTTGGTGACCAGTAGGAATTAATTCTGAATTCTCAGAAACGTCATTCCATTTCAGTTTGCCATCATTCTTTAATATTCGTGATAATTTAGTAGCAGTAAACGGCAAGAAAGGTTCAGATAAAACGCTCAATGCTGCAGCAATTTGTAAAGCAACATACATTTGAGTTTTTACACGCTCAGGATTATCTTTCATTACTTTCCAAGGCTCTTCATCAGCAAGGTATTTATTACCCAAACGAGCAACATTCATCAACTCGCCCAAAGCTTCACGAAATCTGTAACGCTCCACAGAACTAGAAATAACAGCAGGATAAGCTTTTAATTCCGTCAAAGTAGCTTCATCAATCTCAGTTAATTCATTAGGTGAAGGAATAATTCCGTCGTAATATTTATTGGTCGAAAACCACAACACGATTAATAAAGTTACCAAAAACGGCAACCAATTCGTTGTTGTTTCTAGCCTGAAAATCTTTCCAGGTAAAATCATTATCTTTAGTTTCAGGAGCATTAGCTGTAAGAGCATAACGCAAAACATCTTGTTTCTCAGGGAAATCTTCTAAATACTCATGCAGCCAAACTGCCCAGTTTTTAGAAGTCGAAAGTTTATTACCTTCCAAATTCAAGAATTCATTGGCAGGAACATTGTCAGGTAAAATATAACTACCTTCGGCTTTAAGCATTGCAGGGAAAATGATACAGTGAAAAACAATATTGTCTTTTCCAATAAAATGAACCAGTTTCGTATCTTCATTCTTCCAGTATGGCTCCCAATCTTTACCCTCACGAGCAGCCCATTCTTTAGTCGATGAGATGTAACCAATAGGAGCATCAAACCAAACATATAATTTTTTTCCTTCAGCACCTTCCACAGGAACATCAATTCCCCAATCAAGGTCACGAGTTACAGCACGAGGTTCAAGACCACCGTCAACCCAAGATTTAACCTGACCGTAAACATTAGGTTTCCAGTCATTTTTATGTCCAACCAAAATCCATTCAGTTAAGAACTCAGTATATCTATCTAGAGGCAAGAACCAGTGTTTAGTTGATTTTAATATCGGAGTTTCACCAGTAATAGTCGATTTCGGATTAATCAAATCAGTTGCATTCAGCGTCGAACCACATTTTTCACATTGGTCACCATAAGCCTCCTCATTACCACATTTAGGACAAGTACCAACTACAAAACGATCCGCAAGAAACTGATTCGCTTTGGCATCATATAATTGTTCCGTTACTTCCTCGATAAAATCGCCTTTATCGTATAGCGTTCTAAAGAATTCTGAAGCCGTATCGTGATGAATCTTAGCCGAAGTTCTAGAGTAATTATTAAAAGAAATCCCAAAATCTTCAAAAGATTTCAGGATGATTCCGTCATATTTATCAATAATTTCCTGAGGAGAAACCCCTTCTTTTTTAGCCTTCATCGAGATTGCCACACCATGTTCATCACTTCCACATATAAAAGCCACATCTTTCCCTGCATACGTAAAAAGCGAGAATAAATATCAGCAGGCACATAAACGCCCGCCAAATGGCCAATATGAATAGGTCCGTTAGTATAAGGTAAAGCAGCAGTAATGGTATATCTCTTAGGATTTTGTAACATAAAATTGATTTTTATTTTTCTGATAAAGCCGTAAAATAAGCCGACTTCAAGTTATAACATGATAAATTCTGTGCAAAAATAAGCAATAGAATTGAGAGTTTTACTGTTTTTATTAGGAGCAATTTCCAGCTATCCACTTTATCTTTACTTGCCTAAAGAAGGCAAGCAAAGGATACCGTTTCTATCTGGGCTAAAAAAGGATCTAAAGCGAGTAATTTATAAAGACAAGATCCCAAAGTTGTAAAGGTCATAAATTACAATTTTATCCTTGTGGTCTTAGCTAGAAAGGTACAAACAGTAGCAAGTTGGTGCAATCTCCGTAAGTGATTATACAGTTAGGAGAAAACAAGACTAATAAGAATGAAACGTTTCTTGTTTTACTTTTACATCTCTGTTTATTAGGTAAAAAAAGATTTATTAGACTATAAAAAATAGTACTACATTTACCTTATAAGTACTAAAAACCACACGATGAAAAAATCAATAATAGTATTGCTATTTCTAAGCCAAGTAATGGCTCACGCTCAAACGCAAAAGATTATTTCGAGCGATTGGACTGCTTTTAATCAAACATTAGATGTTAAAACAGCCACTAAAAAAAAGTTTAAAGTTGTAGGTTCTGCAAAAGTAGAAACCGATGAGCCATTGGCTTGGGCAGGAATATGGGCTAGAACAGATACTAAAAATGAAGAAGGAGGTTTTTTTGATAATATGAGCGATAGGCCTATAAAAGAAAAAGAATGGAAATCGTATACAATAGAAGGTACAATAGACTCAAATACAAAATCAATAAGCTTTGGAGGATTGTGTCTGTATAACGGAAAGTTTTATTTTGATAAGTTCGAATTATTTATAGAAAATGATAAAGGAGTATTAGAGTCAGTTAAGTTATTGAATTCAAGTTTTGAAACACCTATTAAAAATAATGAAATCCCAAAATGGAATTTAGGAGTTTCAAACAATCAAATGATTAAAGTCAAAGAATATAAAATCACATCAACCAAAGAAAGTACAGATGGTAATTATGGAGTGTTGCTAGAAGGTAGTGGTATAAAAGCAAAGGAAAAAGGGAAAATAGGTAATATAGAAGGAGCTTCACCACAAATAGGTTCTATGATTTCAATGTTAGAAGATCTAAAAGACCGCGTTGAGAAGACAGTTAAAAACATGAGTCAATACGAAATAGATTATTTGCATGATGAGCAAGCAAATCAAATGTTTGTGTGTGTGTGTGTTGTTGTTGTGCCTGTTACTGGTTCAGATTACGTATTGCTAAGGTTAACAACGGTACGGTTCCCTGTTACACAGCACCTAACCTCAATTACTTTGGGTATTACCCTTCTCACTTGAGGTTACTGCTGTGTTAGCGGCTTTCACTCACCCGAATCACTGACAAGGGTCAGCTCATCGGGACTCATTCGTTGGCTGCCTTGCTGTAACCTCAATTACTTTGGGTATTACCCTTCTCACTTGAGGTTACTGCTGTGTTAGCGGCTTTCACTCCCCGAATCATTGACAATGGGTCAGCTCATCGGGACTCATTCGTTGGCTGCCTTGCTGTAACCTCAATTACTTTGGGTATTACCCTTCTCACTTGAGGTTACTGCTGTGTTAGCGGCTTTCACTCCCGAATCACTGACAAGGGTCAGCTCATCGGGACTCATTCGTTGGCTGCCTTGCTGTAACCCCAATTACTTTGGGTATTACCCTTCTCACTTGACGTTACTGCGTGTTAGCGGCTTTCACTTGAGGTTATAGCGATGTTAGCAGCTTCAATTGCTGTAGGTAATACGCTTCCTATTTTCGGTGTTACAGGTGGGTACGGATTCTGATTACTTTGGGGATGAGCAGGAGTGGAGGGCTGAATACAAATCGCTATTGGCTCAAGCGACCCAATTGATGGGCCGCTTGTTAACTACTTAATCTGCTAATACTAATGCGCTGCTTAACCTTATTAATTAAAACTCTACGTTCATCAGTTTAGTCGGCAAATGCTGCTGTTGCTACAGGTTGTTCGCCATTCCCACCGTTAAGTAGCATTTCACGCAGTTTTTTATCCAACTCTGCCGCAACCGCTGGGTTTTCTTTTAAATAGTTGCTGGCATTCGCTTTACCTTGACCAATCTTGTCACCGTTGTAGCTATACCATGCACCGGCTTTCTCAATCAGTTTGTGTTTAACACCTAAATCAACGAGCTCGCCGTTAATGTTAATGCCTTCACCGTACAGAATCTGAAATCAGCTTTGTTAAATGGCGCTGCAATTTTGTTTTTCACCACTTTGACGCGAGACTTCGCTACCAACAACCACATCGCCATCTTTTACTGCACCAATACGACGGATATCCAAACGTACAGACGCGTAAAATTTAAGTGCGTTACCACCGGTGGTAGTTTCAGGGTTACCAAACATAACGCCGATCTTCATACGGATCTGGTTAATAAAGATCAGTAAGGTATTAGCATTCTTCAAGTTACCGGCTAGCTTACGCATAGCCTGGCTCATCATACGTGCCGCAAGGCCCATGTGAGAGTCGCCGATTTCGCCTTCAATCTCGGCTTTAGGTGTCGATGCAGGCAACGGAGTCAACGATGATAACGTCAACCGCGCCAGAACGAGTCAAGGCATCACAAATTTCCAATGCTTGCTCACCAGGTATCTGGCTGAGAACACAGCAGATTATCAATATCTACACCTAATTTTTTGGCATAAATTGGGTCAAGAGCATGCTCGGCATCGATAAATGCAGGTTTACCTTCACGCTGTGCGGAGGCAATAACCTGCAACGTCAGCGTTGTTTTACCTGATGATTCAGGGCCATAAATCTCAACAATACGCCCCATTGGTAAGCCACCGGCTCCCAATGCGATATCAAGAGAAAGAGAACCAGTAGATGGTTTCAACATCCATTGAGCGGTCTGTCGCCAAGGCGCATGATAGAGCCTTTACCGAATTGTTTTTCAATTTGGCCCAGTGCTGCTGCTAACGCCTTTTGTTTATTCTCATAGATAGCCATTTTTACTCCCTCTCTGGTATGCCGGGGTTACCCCTACCATTACCACTGAATGTTGTTTTGTGCAGAATATTCCCGCTAATTATACTGTACAATCATACAGTATCAAGCCTCTACAGAAAATCATCGATACGTGTTTGTAGTACGAAAACAGCCACTTGCAGCCTTACTGCATCACAATCACCGGGGAAAATCTGTTTGCATGCTAAAATCTGCCCTTCACGTGCAGCGAAAGCAAACCATACCGTACCAACCGGTTTATCCGCACTGCCGCCATCAGGCCCAGCAATGCCACTAATAGACACCGCGAAGTCAGCATTCGCTTCTCTCAATGCACCGAGCGCCATCTCCCGCACCACTGCTTCACTCACCGCACCATAATTTGCCAACGTGGTTTCGCTCACGGCCAGCAAATCGTGTTTGGCCGCATTACTGTATGTCACGAAACCGCGGGTCAAAGTACGCTGAACTTGCCGCAATATCCGTTAATGCTTCGCCCGCCAGGCCACCCCGTACCAGACTCAGCACAGGTCACCCAGGCACCACGGGCCTTTAACTTATCGCCGATTGCAATACTGAGCTGGCGTAATTGTTTCTCGCTCATTATTTATACTAATAAAATCTCCCGCCGCCGATAGTAGCACTTCTTTAGCCCGTAACGGCAACCACTGTCGGTTATTGAAAACGTCTCGCAAGGAGGAATGAAAAAAAGCGCTTTCCCGTACAAAGCTTTACCTCGCAGGCTCAAATGTTAGTATCAAAGGGGCTATTCGAATTTTTCGGCAACGTAGGATGCGGCGAGTTGCATCAGTGGTATCGGATATTTATCCGGGATGATGAAACTAAGGACGAGATAGTGAAAAAAACGCTTAACGCCTTCTTCCCACTTTATAGTGCAACCGTTTTGATGTTGCTGGGTTAGGGCTTATTGACGACCTATATTTCGCTAAGGTTGACCGCCATCCATGTCTCAGGCGCATTAATTTGGGGCAATTATTGATATTGGTCTGGTGATCGGTGGCAAGCGTTTGATAGCCCGTGTAGGCCATATTGGCTATTACGCGCCTGTGCCGGTATTATCACCGCGGCAGTGTTAAGCCGTATGGACTTACTGAATACATCCCCGCATGGGTAGTTCTGCGCTTGATTATTGGCCTCTGTATGATGTGCCAGTTTATGGTGCTGGAAAGCATGGATGACACGGCCGCCTCTAATCAACGCGGTATCGTGTTTGGTGTATATGGCTGCAACCTATGCCGGTATGGCGTTGGGTTGAGTGGTGTTAATACTGCAACCTGAGTTGGGTTTGAGCACCCTGATGATTATTGCGCTATTTTTGCCCTTTGCTTGGTGCCTGTAGCCCTGACAACGCGCAGTAATGCCCAACAAATGTCCCCAGCCCCCATGGAGCTGAAATTCTTTATCAGTTCAATTCCCAAAATACTGGCATCAACGTTGGTAATTGGCATGATTGTCGGCTCCTTCTATGGGCTGGCACCGGTCTATGCCAGCCTGCAATCGCTATCAACGCAGGAGGCGCTGTTTATGGCATTGTATCTCTGCGTAGTCGCCCAGTTTCCTCTTAGTTGGTTGTCCGATCGCTATAACCGCACGCTATTAATCCGTATTAACGCATTATTACTGGCATTAACTGCACTGCCGCTGGCTTTGGTGCCCCATATCTCGTTCCATTTCTTACTGGGTCTGGGGTTTGTCGTCAGCATGTTGCAATTCACCCTCTACCCATTGGTGGTCGCTCTGGCTAATGACCTGATTGCACCAGAGCGGCGAGTGTCGCTGGCGGCATGTTTACCTGATGTCATTTGGCGTTGGTGCCAGTATCGGGCCGCTCGCTGTAGGTGCCCTGATTCAGCCCCTCGGTAGCAATGTTGTATGCATTTTTCGCACTGTGCGGTGTGGGCCTGATAACACTAAGCGAAACAGTAAAACCCGATCAGGACGAATTTGTTAACGATGCGCCGGTGCCACATATGGCAATACCGGACAGTATCATCATCCCCCCGCTGTCGCCAGCGCTAAACCCTAGCTTTGACGAACAAATAATCCAGGATGTTATGCGCCGCCTGATCGACAGAAGAAGCAGAGAAAACAGAGGAATCGCCATCAACCGGCACACCTAATACCCCGTAACTCGGAGGTAAAGGGGGATCTGTTTGCTTGAACAAGCTCCCTAACGTTAAAATTCGGTTCGGCTTGTTATTACTCAGCTTTGAATAAAAATACCAGCATCAGGTATTTAGCGGGCCAGACCATGTGAGACAAGATGAACAACGGTTGCTGGTGAAAATCGCCACGCTGTATTACACCGAAGGTATGAAGCAATCTGAAATTGCTGACAGCCTGCATTTATCTTGAGTATTTTGTCTCCCGAGCGATAACCCGTTGCGTTAAAGAAGGGGTAGTAAAAATCAGCGTGATTCAACCTGCCAATATGTTTATTGGTATCGAATCACGGATTCAAAAACACTATGGAATCGATCAGGCCATTGTGGTGGATATTGCTGATGACGCCAACCCAGCCCAGATAAAGCAAGCTATTGGTTCTGCTGCTGCCCACTATATGCAAACCAGTATTCGCCCAAACGATATGGTGGGGATCTCGTCATGTGATGACGCTATCCGGGCGATGGCTGATAACCTTCACCCGCTCAATATCAAAACCAGCGGAGTTATCCAATTACTGGGTGGAGTTGGCCCCAATGGTAATGTGCAAGCCACGCTGTTAACTCAAGCATTAGCCACTATTTTTAAATTGCCAGCTTACTTGCTGCCCGCTGAAGCATTGAGCGTTCCCACTGAAGATCGCGCACGCCTGATATCCAGTGGTGAAGTTGCTGATGTGGTAAATAAATTTGCCAGAAGTTAATCTGGCATTAGTGGGAATTGGCGATCTGGAGCCATCACAACTATTGAGGAACTCCGGTAACTATTATCACGGAGAAATGCTCCAGTTGCTGGCAAAACAGGGGCGGTGGGTGATTTATATTCTGCATTATTTTGATGCTGCTGGCAATGCGGTACTCAGTGATCAGAATCCGGTGATTGGTATGTCGCTACCACAACTGCGCGCCTGCCCCGAGTGGTAGCGCTGGCCGGAGGGGTAGAGAAAAGTGCCGCCATTCGTGGCGCACTGACGGGTAACTATATTGATGTATTGATTACCGATAGGTTAACTTCGCCGAAACCTTTTAGAGCGGCGGAGCTTAGCTAGTCGCCGCCATGATGACTTGCACAGCTCACCCTCCCCTGGTGCGGCATTTGATAACGTCATTGAAGCTAAAGCGGCGACTTCCCATGCCAGTAACAATCAACGCCCAGATACTTACTGAATGCTTCTTGCAATACCTGAGCTGTCGCTGAATGGTTCATCGCCACATGGTGTTCGAAACCGTTATTACAGATATGCGTAAGTAAACTTTCCAGTTGTGGCACTTCCACCACCGCACGGCAACCCACGGTATCTAACTCGTCACTGACAGAACGCCCTTCACCGACATAGGCCCGAACCTGGCCGGTAAACATCGAAGAGAGGCGGAAATAGGTTAATGGCCCGGACTTCATGCGGCCATGGACAGCCCCGCATGTCACAACGCCGTTGTTCCGATAATATCAGCGGTACCCATGGTGGAGCTTTCCAGACTTTCACTGGCAAAGTTGCCACAGTGGAATAACACGCATTTATCACGCTCTGCGCCAAAGTTATTATTCCAGTCAGCAATTGAGGCTGGCGCCAGTGAGCAACTCGCCAATGCATACATCGATAGCGCCCCCATCACATCCACTTCGCAGGCACTTGGCATCAGTACCAACATCACGCTCATAATGGAACAGACGTTGATACCTAAATTCTGTTGCAGCGAGGTCCAGCACTGCATGGCGGTGGTATCGATATCGTTGGCGATAATCCATTCACTGATAACCACAAACAGTTTCGCCATTTTGTGTAACTTATCTTGTGGGATGGCACTGGTGTCACCATTGGCTTTTAACAACACCAGTTTTTCACCAACACGAATATCGTTATCACTGAGATTAGCGACGCGGAAGAACCTTCGGATAAATCGAGAGTTTCAACCGTAATGCCCAAATTCTCCAATAACTTCTCACTGTAGCGCACAGTATTAAAGTTAGTTCAACAGCCCCCAATAGCCCCGACACGCACCCGTTTCATGGCATGTACCACACGGCACAGTTGCACAAATTGCTCCACGTCGTGGCTAAATATTTCGCTGTTTAAGCTGCAAACATGCTGCTTGGTCAATGTGAATGGAATGCCATCTGGCGCAGGTTATTACATAGTGATATTTTACCGCAGAAGCTGTCGCGACGTGTCGCCAGCCCCATTTATCCAGCGCATCTTCTTCAGCCTGTCTCCATACCGAGGTTGTTTTAAGCCTGAAGGCAGAATGACGTGGACGCTTTCATCACCAAAGTTGGGCAGAACCCAGTACACCATGGATCTCTTCGCTGTGCTTACGGAATAATTCGGCACACACGTTGGCATCACGCCGAGTTTTACCCCCGAGGGATTGCTCTTCATTGAGCATAATGATGTTGATGCCCAGCCTATCGAACAGCGCCTGAGCATCACGGCGCGCGTCAGCCGCCGGATAGCTTGGGAAAAAGCCCCGGTTGCCGATAATCACCGCGAAAGTTAACTTCCGAGGTATTGCTGACATATGCTTACTCCTAGTGTGGGTTATTTCGGCTGAAAACGCGCGCGCGCGATGGCCGTTTGCCAGAGGCTATAGTTATCTTGCATCTCCGCACTTTGAGCGCGCGGTTCGATGTATTCCACTTCACGGGGAAGTGCGGCTAGTTGCTGGTTATCCTGCCACCAGCCCAAGGTTTTTCCGCCTAAATATGCCCGCCCCCAGTGCGAGAACTCGGCGGTATGGTTGCGTATCAAGGTGCGCTGTAACGGTTGGCTGAAATTGCATCAGCCAGCGGTTGCTGGTTAACCACGTACCCGTAGCCGTTCAGACAGATGGTTACCGGCCAGCTCCATGGCAAAAAAGACGTCGGCTATTTAGTAGCGACTCATTAACCCAGCGCGGGCTAACACGCAGGGGTAGTGGCATCGGTCAGGCCACAGAACGGCCACGAGCCTGGCTATCCCAATAAGGTGCCCCCAATACCCGAGAGGGCTGGAACAAAATAAACCCCCTGATTACCTGACTGACTTTGCGCCATCTCGGTCAAATGCGTTAAATCCGTGATACCTAGCATGCGTGAAACCCACGCCACACCAGAACCGGTATGCGTGATATTGCCTTCGAGGGCATAACGTAATTCCCCGTTATGCCAGGCGATGGTGGTACTCAGACCGTGACTCTGTGTCACCGCCTGCTTCACGGTGGTCATCAAGGAAGAGCCGGTGCCGTCGGTCGCTTTGATTTCGCCCGCACCATAGCCGCCCCCCTGCCCATAAAGTGCGGCGTGGGAGTCGCCGATTTGTGCAGCAATTAATTCCTGGCGAGCCGGTAATACCGGTATTACCGGTGTGTCCGTGGATAGCCGCCGAGGGTAATACCGCAGGCAGACAGAGACTGGGAATACCAAATAGCGCCAGCAGGTCAGGGTCCCGTTCGCCGGAATGAATATTAAACAGTTGGGGTACGGGCTGCATTGGAGAAATCGGTCAGAAACTTTGGCCACCACTGAGCTGCCAGGTTAGCCAGCAGTCGATAGTCCCAACGCACAGTTCACCGTAAGCCGCTCGCTCCACACCACGCGGGATTTCTGCCAGCATGCCGTGAACCTTGGCAGCCGGAAACAGCGGATCAATTTGCGATCCAGTGCGTTCGGCAATCATTGCCGCTTCCGGTAACTGGCTTAGCGTTCGACGAAAAGCTCTGAGCGCCGACATTGCCAACTCACCACTGGCGTCAGTGGTGTGCCAGTTGCCCGCTCCCCAAATCAGCACCGACTCACGCTGGTTACTGATGGCAACACAGCCACCCGCGCACCTGCAACTGATAGAACAGCGCTTCAATTGCCAAAGATACCGCCTGCCAGATAGCCAGCGGGTCCTGCTCTGCCCAGCCGGGCCTTGGGTGATTCAGCAAAAGAGGCACTGAAGCCTTTGCCAGAATCTGCCCGGCCGTGTCCACCGCGATGGCTTTGGCATTGGTGGTGCCTTCATCAATAGCCAGAATAATCGGCGTTGACATGATTACTCTCCTCGGCAAAACCGCAGCGCACGAGCGACAATGCCTGCCGCATCAAAACCATGCCAGGCGCGCATATCTGCCCTGTCGGCAGCAATCGCATAACCGCCATCAGGGATTGCCTAATCTCACCAATGGAATACCGTGCCCGCTTCGGCCAACACTTCAGCCACCAAACTGCCCACACCACCATTAATGTTATGCTCTTCGATGGTAATCACCCGCTGACTCTTCTGGAGAATGGCTAACAGTTGCTGGAGTATTACGCGGGCGAATAGAAACGTTGACCACTGCAGCAGAAACGTTGTTATCCGCCAGTATTGCCAGCACTAACAGCCTCATGCACTGTGAACCCATCGCTACCAGAGCAATATCCTGACCATCCTGCAAGACATCAATCTGCCCGGAGCAAAGCAGTAATGTTCATCATGGAGTTGTGGCAAGGATTTGCCGTCCAGACGAATATAGACCGGTCCCTGATGTGCGATAGCATAATCAATTATTTGACGGCACTCTTGCGGGTCAGAGGGAGCATAAATTTCGATATTGCCAAAACCACGTAAGATAGAAATATCATCGATACAGTGATGGGTACTGGCCAACGGCCCGTAACTGGCACCGGAATTGAGGCCGAACAATTTGACATTGCTGTTGTTGTAGCAAACATCGATTTTCAGTTGTTCATTGGAACGTGAAATCAGGAATGGCGCAGCATTACAGGTTACTGCAACTTTCCCGCCCATAGATAAGCCCACGGCTGTGCCGACCATCGCTTGTTCGGCAATACCAACGTTAACCACGCAATCAGGGAAGCGGGCAGTAAACAGCCCCAGATTTTCGCCGTCGAAGTGAGATCGGCCGCCACCGGAACCGAATCAACACCGTTATCCACGGCTTTGATAAACTGCTCAACCATTACTGAGGCCAAATGTTCTGCATTACTCATCGCTCAATTCCTCCAGTGCCGAATCAATTTCAGCACCTTTCGGCACCCGGTGGTGCCACTCACACGCCCCTGAATAAAGGAGATACCGGCACCTTTTTCGGTGTTGGCAATCACCACATTGGGTTTACCCTTGGGTTGTAATGCCTCCAATGTTTCCACCACCGGGTCCCGTATTACCCTGGCATTCCGTTACGTCTAAACCAAATGCGCGCCAGTCTTCCGCCAACCAGTAGGTGTCACTGACTTGGTGGTGCCCGCCAGTTGGAGTTCTTTATCGTTAATGATTATCAGATTGTCTAATTGATCATGAGCAGCCACTAATGCGGCTTCCCAGTTACTGCCTTCGGCTAACTCACCGTCGCCAGTAAAAACAAACACTCGGCGTTTACTGTTGGCGCGTTTTTGCCGCCAATGCGATCCCGACCGCGACCGGCAAGCCATGTCCTAGCGCGCCGGTATTCAGATCAATACCCGGCGTTTTTGTTTACCGGATGGCCCGGCAGATAGGGAGTTAGCGTGTTGATAAGTCGCCAACCATTCCTCTGGGAAATAACCCGCTTCCGCCAGACAGCAGTAATAGCCGCCAACGGCATGGCCCTTAGATTGCACATAGATATCGCGCTCAGGATCGGTTCGCCGGTCATTAAGGATAGAGATGCGGAAATAGAGTGCGGTCAGAGTACCCTGCGAAAGATCAGCACCGGTATGCCCCCTGCCAGGGGCTGTATCGCATTAAGCAGGACAATCCGGCAGCAGTAGCGCACCTTGTTTCACCAGCTCATCGATTGACAGTGAATACGGATTCATGACATTACCTCTACTTATATTTCCCTTTCGTCATTGAATTTTTACTTCATTAATATTTATTCCTGATGGTGCTAAAAAATAGCTTTCATCAAGCCTGACCGGAAATTCTCCTCCGGCGTTACCTCTTCAGTGTTCTGCGGCTCAGGGCAAGGTGTTACCCCATCAGCCCATTAGCCGTTATCGAGTATGCCTGCTGCACTTTGCCCACTTGCGCCAACTCGCTGCGCTTTGCGACACAATTGCTGCTTGTGCTGCATACGGTTTTGCGCTTGATCGATAATCACAGCCACAATAATCACGATGCCTTTGATAACCATTTGCCAGAATTCGCTGACCATCATCACCAGCCCGTCAGCCAAAATACCGATAACAAATGCGCCAATCATATTACCGAGGATGGTGCCACGGCCACCGGCCAGGAGCATTTCCCCCAACACCACAGCCGCAATGGCATTAGTCTCAAAACCACTGCCGTTGGCAGGGTGGCTGGCCACCGAGTTGAGCGGAAACGATAGTCCCGGCAATTGCCGCACAGAAACCGGAAATCGTGTAAACCCAAACTTTTAACCTGCCGGACTTTAACGCCTGACAGCTCGGCAGCTTCTCGTTATCACCGATAGCGTAGACATGGCAACCAAAAGGTAGGCGACGCGCTACATAGGCAATCACCAGAGCCAAAATGAACATGATCCAGATAGCGATCGGCAAACCCAGTAACGTGCCGGATCCGAGCAGATCAAAGCCGGTGTTTCCAGGTTTGTGGATTGCCCTCTACATGCTGGGAAGGTTTCACCGCCAGAATCAGCATAGCCACACCACGAACCACATACATGGTGCCGAGGGTGCAGATAAACGGTGCGACGTTATAGCGGGTTATGATCCAACCATTGACCGCGCCAATCAGTGCACGATAACCAGATACCACCGGGACCACCACCCAAACACTGGGAAAAATGGCGATACCAAACATCGGTAATACAATACCTGGGTGATCATCAGGTGCTGTGTAAGAGGTGAATCTGACCGGTGAGTAACCTTTAGCAATACGTAATGTATTACTGTTACTTCGTTCAGTTACGTATTGCTAAGGTTAAATGGACTTTGGTAACTTCCTGCGTCAGCACCTGGGGTTTTCGGTGTTCACTGCACTCAATCCATCATCGAACGCTATGAGCCGCCGGGGAGCAGCAGAGCGGTTCGTGGCGAGTGCACCCCAGAGTCGATTCTGCGTGTGGGCTTCCCAATGGGATGCTACGGAAATTTAAGCTCGACCTTAAGAAAGGGATTGTCGGCAGGCATCGTTTCGAACAGCAGTTCCGGCTTTTCTAGCAAATAACCTTTGAGTCTTGCTTTCTTCCAGACGTCGACCTGACAGATCCAGATGTTCAAGCCATCGTCCCGTTTTCCTGTGGACCTTCAGTTTTTCGAACTGCTTCTGCACCCAACGCCATTCTTCAATCTCTTGATCGGATTCCTGTGAGATACCAGGAAACTCCCGCGCGTAGCGTTGGAAGAGACCTGGTGTGACCAATAGCACGGTGCCGCTCACCGTGTGGATTAGCCTTGCTGTCGTTGATGATCAGCTTGTGGTTCTGGATGCCTTCCTTGACCCAATTCAGGAAAGCCTGACCTGGGTTGTCCAAAGGGGGGGCTGAGACTTGAGAGCATTTTCTGACGGCGTATCACGCACCTCGGCTTCTCCCATTTCGAACATATCCAGCAACGTTCCGAGGTAGTCGGCATCTTCCATCGCCATTGGATCTTCCATCGATTGTTTTTGATGCGATCCTGTTCCGCCTGCCTTGGGTGCTGGTGATGATACTGGTGCGTCAGTCGGGTGCTCATCGACTGCAACGCTCACCATTCCGCGGAAAGCCTCAGGCCGCTCTCTCGCTCCCCAAATCAACGCCGGTTGAAGGCGCAGAAAGGTAAAGCTCTGCTGCCAGTTTCCCTGCGCGACAATAGCGGTCCAGATGGCTTTGCCTTCCGGGGTCGACTCGACCAGCCCATGCGATTGCAGCTCGTCGAACACAGCGATGTTGGATGGGAATGCCCTCAATCAGTTCAACAGCAGATAGAGCTAGCAGCTTGTCCGTGACCGTCTTGCTGACCAGCCACAGTGTGTCTGAGTCAACCAACCCGCGGCACCCGGCTGGTTGAGTTTTTAGCTCGTGCTGAACCAGATGACGCAGTCCGCTGATAAAGTGATGTTGCAGCGAATGAATCGGCGCTTGTCGCGCCTTGCTGAACTGCCGCCGATGCTGTGGTGGAGACTGATGAGCTGAATCACCAGTTCGCCCAGCACACCAGCATGTTCATACTGACCGGCCAGGACATACAGCAGACTGGCCCACAGCGACGGAAATCCACTGAGCCAGTCCAGATCGGCAGTGAGTCGGGTATAGAGCAAGCCTGCGGCGGCACCGTGCAGGTGGTCGTCACGACCTTTGATGTAACGAAAACGGTAGGGCTGATCCAGGGGACCCTGCCAAGGATGCCAAAGCCGGCCATCCTGGCATTCGACCTGCAGGTCCACGGCGATCTTGCCGATGTCATGGAGCAGGGCGCCATAGGCGATGTCTGCAGCGGACCAAGCGTCGGTCTGAGCGGCCTGGTCTTCGGGCGCGGCGCCAGTGGGAAGCAGTACGACTGACGCAGTTTCAAACTGCAAGCGACCAGCTCCAGGCCATGGTCGAGCATGCCGCCGAGATACGCATGGTGGTGCGTCTCGCTGGCCGGGAGTTGCTGGACCTGTTCGGCGTAGCGACGGATCGGATTGAGTAGAGCTGGGTGAATTGGGCGTGGGAGAGGGCGGTGTACTGCCAGATGCGATCGAGCAACTGGCGGCGGTGCCTGCGCGGCTAACAAGCTGTGGACCGACTCGATGGGCAGGTAACCGTCGGCGACGTTGACGGTCGGTGGTGGAGGAGGCTTCTGCTTTTGTGGCGAAACAGACTGAGCATCGTGACCTCCGGGAAGTGACAGGGTCAGTGGCCCTTTAGCCTTTTCGGATAGGGCTCTTACCCTAGATCCCATCCCCTTCCAACCCTTACCTGTCCTTTTGGCTCGTGTCCCTTTGTGCCGCAATCGGAATATTGATACGGCTGGGCATCATCTTGTTGGAGGGCTGGTACAGGTGCTGACGCGGGAGGATTACCAAAGTCCATTTGGTCTGGTTTCGGATTGGCATTATTGCTCAACTTTCAGTTACGTATTGCTAAGGTTAAAAGAAACGAGATAACAGAACCCTCCAGCACCTCTTTGATTAATCACCGGCGACGAGCGCTGAGCCGTCGCGGAAGGCGCCGGCAGATCCGCAGCCCAGGTGTGGAGGGTTCTGTCATCCTGTTTTTACTTAACCTTCGCGATACGTTTGCCTGTCATTCATTTCATATTGTTAAGGTTTAAAGTAGGATGTGTCGTTTGCAGGATTACGGTTAAACACGTACAGTGCTAAATAATGCTGCAAAAATTACAGCGAGCCTTGGTACAGAAGTAGCGCTAGCCGCCTTCCGTTTGGGTGGGCCATTTTTTTGCACGGGTCAAAAACTTTTTGGTCGAGCCCCACACCAGTGTCAGCTCTCGGCCTTGCCTGGGCAAGCATTTAAAAGCAGGATCCATCAAGCAGATCTCCTCCGCATCCTGGGACCGGCCACAGCTCAATGATCAGACTCGCTGCATCTCCCAATTGGACGGGCTGGGAGGGTGCGCGTGACCACGCCCACCAGCTGCCAGGCAACAGCATGGGTGCAGGATACGTCATGCAAACTGACACGCCCAGCCCATGGCTGGAGCCTGGGCTTGAGCAACCATGGCCCGGATTCAAGCGAGCTGGACACACACTAGGGTTGATCCAGCGTAGGCTGGCTGGGAAGCTGAGAACTCTCAGCACCAGGCAGCAGCAATTCTCAGGCATCCACTTGACCACTGACCAACAGATTTCAGCTGGGCGGGCCGGGTCTGGGTACCGAAGACACTGGGAGGCCGAGCACGCTGACAAACTGCTAACCTCTCACCGGGATCACAGCAAGTTGCCACAGCTAGGGTGAGGGGGCTGCATTTAAAATGCCATCCCAGATCCAGCTCACATAACCAGCTTGAAGCCTGGTGCCCAGCACCTGGCTC